>CAZTUT010000035.1:17137-22300 GCA_964616395.1 uncultured Burkholderiaceae bacterium | reverse complement strand
TGCGCGCGAAGGCCATGTCGGCTGCGCCGATCTGCAGCGGGATCATCCAGTTCGCGAAGCCCACGAACGCCGGCATGATCGCGCCGAACACCATGATCAGGCCGTGCATCGTGGTGAGCTGGTTGAACACCTCGGGTTCGACCACCTGCATGCCAGGCTGGAACAGCTCGGTGCGCAGCAGCAGCGCGAGCACGCCGCCCACCATGAACATCGTGAAGCTGAACCACAGGTACATCGTGCCGATGTCCTTGTGGTTGGTCGCGTACAGCCAGCGGCGCCAGCCGTGCGGGTGGTCGTGCGCGTGGTCGTGTCCGGCGGCGTGACCGTGGTCGTGGGTGACTGCGCTCATCGTTGCTCCTGTCCTGCGTGCGCCGTTATGCGGCGATCGATGCTGAGATCCGTATTTGCCTGACGTGGCCTACTTGCGCGCCGCCTTGAAATCGGCGGGCTGCACGACACCGTGCTTGTTGCTCCACGAATTCTTGGTGTAGGTGGCGACTGCCGCCAGTTCGACGTCAGACAGTTGCCTCCATGCCGGCATTGCATTCTTGCCGTTGAGCAGGATGGCGATCTGGTCCGCCTTGCTCGCCACGACCGCGCTGCCATCGAGTGCCGGGAACGCGGGCTTCAGCCCCTGGCCGTTGGCCTGGTGGCAGGCCTGGCAGTTCGCCGCGTAGACCTGCGCGCCGCGCGCGAGTAGCTCAGGCTCGGTCCAGACTTTGTTCGGGTCATCCGCCTTGGCTGCCATCTCCTTCTTTTTCTCGGCAACCCACTTGCTGTAGTCCTCCTGCGAGACCACGCGCACGACGATCGGCATGAATGCATGGTCGCGCCCGCACAGCTCGGCGCACTGACCGCGGAACGTGCCGATCTTCTCGGCGCGGAACCAGGTGTCGCGCACGAAGCCGGGGATCGCGTCCTGCTTGACACCGAAGGCCGGAACCATCCACGCGTGGATCACGTCATTGGCGGTCGTGATGATCCGGACCTTCTTGTTGACCGGGACAACGACTTCGTTGTCAACCTCGATCAGATAGGTCTTGTTGGCGGCGCGGGCAGCGTCATCGCGGCCTTCGATCTGATCCCGCGGCGTTGACAACGTGGACAGGAAGCTGATGCCTTCGCCCTCGCCCTTCAGATAGTCGTAGCCCCACTTCCACTGGTAGCCGGTGGCCTTGATCGTGAGGTCGGCGTTCGAGGTGTCCTTCTGCGCGACCACGGTCTTGGTGGCCGGCAGCGCCATGATGATCACGATGATGAACGGCACCACGGTCCAGACGATCTCGACCTTGGTGCTCTCGTGGAAGTCGGCGGGCACCGCGCCCTTGCTCTTGCGGTGCTTCCAGATCGAATAGAACATCACGCCGAACACGGCCACGAAGATCAGGCCGCAGATGACCAGCATCATCGTGTGCAGGCTGTAGATCTCGCTGGCAATCTGGGTGACCGGCGGCGCGAGGTTGTAGCGGCTCTGGATCGCCGCCGCGCTGCCGGCGGCAAGCGCCAGGGAAATGCCCGCCAGGGCCTGGACCAGGGAAAGTCTGCGCCGCATCATCGTCTTCATGCGTCCCGCACGGTCAATGCCGTGCATGTCGTTGCTCACGGGCCGCGCGTGCGCGGCCGGCCTCTGTCTAACCCTCTACGGGCGCCGCCTGCCGCAGCGCCAACCTCAACTCTCGCGCCAGTCCCCGCCGACGCTGGTCGGGCAACAGACGCCCAACCTCGATCCTCTTGCCGTGCGCGACGATGAACAGTCGCACCCGCTGCATCCAGCCGCGGCCTGTCTCGGCCACTTCGATCCGCGCCCAGGGCGCCGCGATCTGCACGCATTGCACGCGGCCGCCATCGTGTCGCTCGACCCGAATCTGCCCGGCAGCAACTTCAATCTGTTCTGTGTCGGCAGCATGCCGACCGTAACAGATGAAGGCCGCGCTCACGGCCGCCAGTTCGATTGCGACGAACGGCAGGATCAACCACGCGCCATGCATCGCAAACGCGACGCCGAACGCAGTTGAAACCGCGACGATCGAAGCAAACACCAACGCAAGCTGCCGCGGACTGGCCGAGCAGTTGCGCTTGATGACCCAGCGTGCTTCCGATTCCGGCATCGTCATGACCTGCGATCGCCGACAAGCGTCGCAACACTGCCTGCCAACTACCCGCTCAACCCGTCTATCTGCATCGACATCGAGGCCTCTACTGAAGCGCCGATGTCGAGCACTCGCAAAGCGGGCGGATTATAGGGCGCGGCCCCAGCAGCAGCAAACCGGAGAAACACCGGCCGCAGCGCGGCAGCCGCGGCTCGACGGGCCACACGACCCCTGCGGTCTTACTGCGGCGGAATGCGCAGCACCTGTCCCGGGTAGATCTTGTCCGGGTGCTTGAGCATCGGTTGATTGGCCTCGAAGATCTTGTTGTACAGATTGGGATTGCCGTAGTACTGCTTCGAGATCTTCGACAGGTTGTCGCCCGAGACCACCGTGTAGTACTGGGCCGGCGGGGTGGAGTTCACCTGCACCGACATCTGGTCGTCGACCTGCATCACGCCCTCGACATTGCCAGCAGCCAGCACCACCTTCTCGCGCGTGGCCTGGTCCTGCGCCACGCCGTAGACGCGCGCGGTTCCGGTGGCCACGTCAAACGTCACCGTCAGCGCCGTGACCGGGAACGAGAAGCCGGCCAGGTGATTCTCGATCGCCGTGGCCGCTGCGCGGTTGGCCTCGGCCACGCGCGCAGGATCCGCCTGCACGGCGGCGTCGGTCTCGGCCGCCTTCACTTCCTTGCCGAACAGCTTTTCGCCCGCGCCGCGAATGAATGCAATCAGTCCCATGACCCCTCCAGTATTGCGGTTGTGTTGATCGTTATTGGTGCCATCCGCCTGTCCGCGCCACCTGCAGCGCCGGACCGACCTGCTCGCAGCTTGCCACGGCTGTCATCGCTGTCGCAAGCGGGCGCGCAGCGCATCGACTGGAATCGCCGTGATCCCATCGCGCGTGGCAGACGCCTGCGGCTTCCATGCATGCCCGTAGGCCACTTCGACCGTCACGGCGATCCGGCCTTCGGCATCCCGCCTCGCATCGAGTGCGGACAGCAACGCGCGCGCCTGCGCGCCCGACGGCAGCCCCGGGGCACGCGCGTCGAGCGGGCTGGCGCCGAGCGCGCGCAGTTCGCGCAGCAGCGCCCGCGCATCGGCAAAGGTGACCCGCAGTGTCTCCACGTCCATCACCGGCGTGGAAAAACCGCTGGCAACCAGCATGTCGCCGAAGTCGTGCATGTCGACGAACGGCAGCGGACGGGCGCGCGGCAGCGCCGCAGCACACGCGGCGCGGACCTCCTTCAGCGTGTCGGGGCCGAAGCAGGAAAACAGCAGCAGCCCGTCGGCGCGCAGCACGCGCCGGAACTCGGGGAAAAGCGTGTGCGGCGCCGGATGCCAGTGCAGCATCAGGCTGGACACCAGCAGTTCAACGCTGTCGCCGGCCAGCGGCAGCGCGGCCGCATCGGCGCACAGCCGGGCGCTGCCCGGGCCGCGCCAGGCTCGCAGCCGCTCGCCCAGTCCGCGCGCCGTCATCCCTGACGCAAGCATCCGCTCGGAAAGGTCGACACCGATCCACTGCGCCTGCGGGTAGCGTGCCTGCAGCGGTGCGCGGGCACGCCCGGCGCCACAGCCGACATCGACGATGCGGCTCGGCGCCAACCGGATCAGGTCGAGACGGTCGAGCAGGCGGCGCTCGATCTCGCGCGGCAACGCATCGTGCACGCAGAAGCGCGGCGCAACGCGGTCGAACTGCCGGCGCACTGTCGATACCCGTGCCGCCATGCGCGGCGGGTCGAGCATCGTGGGTGTCAGCGCGGAGGTGCCGGGACCAAGGGACATCGGTGACTCGGGATCGATCGGCAGCGGGTCGGGGTAAGCGACCGCCCGAAGGGCCGCCGAGTGTATATGCTGGACTTATGACCGCTCCCGCAAGTCGCACCGATGATCGCGGCTCGCCGACGGCCGCCGGCCGGACGCTTGCTTCCCGCGTGCGCCGGCTGCTGGCGCCGCGCTGCCTGCTGTGCGATGACGCCGGCGGCGATCCGCTGTGCGCACCCTGCGCGCACGACTTCTTTGCGCCGGTACCGCGCTGCGAGACCTGCGGCCTGCGGCTAGGCGCCGCGGCCGGACGCTGCGGCGCCTGCCTGCGCGCGCCACCCGCCTTCGACGCCACCGTCGCACTGACCGACTACGCGCCGCCGGTCGACGGCCTGATCATCGGCCTGAAGTTCGGCCATCGACTGGACATCGCCGCCGCGCTCGGCCGTCTGCTGGCCGCGCCGCTGGCGGCCCGTACCGCGCCGGACGCCTGCGTGATCCCGGTACCGCTGGCGTTCGAGCGGCAGCGCAGCCGCGGCTTCAATCAGGCGCGCGAAATCGCCCGCGTGGCATCCCGCCTGGCGCAACGGCAACTGCTCGACGGCGCCGTGCTGCGCGCGCATCACCGAACGCCGCAAGAATCGCTGACGCTGGCGCAGCGGCGCGGCAACGTGCGCGGCGCCTTCGTCGTGCCCGAGTCCGCGCGCGCCAAGCTGGCCGGCCGCAGCGTGGTCGTGGTCGACGACGTGATGACCACCGGCAGCACGCTCGACGAGATCGCGCGGCTGCTGCGCGAGGCCGGTGCGGCGCGCATCGTCAATGCGGTCGTCGCGCGCACGCCCTGAACCCGCCGGAGCGCTGCATGTTCAACGTTGTCCTGGTCGCGCCCGAGATCCCGCCCAATACCGGCAACGCAATCCGCCTGTGCGCCAACACCGGCGCGCAACTGCACCTCGTGCGGCCGCTCGGCTTCGAGCTGTCGGACAAACAGTTGCGCCGCGCCGGTCTCGACTATCACGAGTACGCGACGCTCAAGGTGCACGACGACTGGCCCGCACTGCTGGCCGCGGAGCGCCCCGACCCGACGCGCATGTTCGCGCTGACCACGCGTGGCAGCGCGCCGCTGGGCGAGCAGCGTTTCGCGCCGGGCGACTGGTTCGTGTTCGGCTGCGAAACGCGCGGCCTGCCCGACACGCTGCGCGATTCCTTCGCACCGGCGCAGCGCATCCGGCTACCGATGCGGCCGGGTAATCGCAGCCTGAACCTGTCGAACGCGGTCGCGGTTGTGGTGTTCGAGGCCTGGCGCCAGC
>CAZTUT010000035.1:0-17037 GCA_964616395.1 uncultured Burkholderiaceae bacterium | reverse complement strand
ATGCAGGCGCAGCCGCTCGACCAGCAGCGGGATCGTTGCCTCGACGATCATCAGGTCCCAGTGATCGGCGCGGATGAAGCGCTCCTCGGCGGCGTGACGCACGAAGTCGATCATCCGGTCGTAGAAGCCGGCAACGTTGAGCACGCCGAGCGGCTTCGCGTGCAAGCGCAGTTGCAGCCACGTGACCATCTCGAACATCTCTTCGAACGTGCCGTAGCCACCGGGCAGCACGATGAAGGCATCGGCCCGCTGCGCCATCGTGCGCTTGCGCGTGTGCATCGAGTCGACCACGATCAACTCGGTCAGGCCGCGATGCGCGATCTCCGGCCGCATCAGGTGTTCGGGAATCACGCCGGTCACGCGCCCGCCGTGGGCCAGCGCGGCATCGGCCAGCGCGCCCATCATGCCGACGTGACCGCCGCCGAATACGACCTCGATACCGTGGCCGGCAAGATAGGCGCCCAGGTCGCGCGCCGCCTGCGTGTACGCCGGGCGCGCCCCGGGCTGCGAGCCGCAGAACACGCAGATCGAATTCAGGTCGTTCATCAGGACAACGCTTTCCCGGGAGAAATCGCCTCGTTCTCGCTGCGCGGCTCGCGCGCCAGCAGTCGTTGCAAGGCCTCGCGCGGGCCAAGCCGGCCATCCAGCACTGCGCAGACGGCCTCGGTGATCGGCATCTGCACGCCGAGTGCTGCGGCGCGCCCGGCCACTGCTGGCGCCGACCACACGCCTTCGGCGACGTGGCCGAGTTCGGCCAGCGCTTCGTCCAGCCGTCGGCCCTGGCCCAGCATCAGGCCGATGCGCCGGTTACGCGACAGGTCGCCGGTACAGGTCAGGATCAGGTCGCCCACACCGGTCAGGCCGGTGAAGGTCTCGGCGCGGGCGCCGAGTGCAACGCCCAGCCGCGTGATCTCGGCCAGACCGCGCGTGATCAGCGCGGCGCGCGCGTTCATGCCGAGGCCGAGTGCATCGGCGATGCCGGTGGCAATCGCCAGCACGTTCTTGACCGCACCACCGACCTCGACCCCGATCACGTCATCGGTCGAGTAGACGCGCAGCGCGCCAGCGTGAAAAACCTGGGTCACCCGCGCGCAGAACGCAGGGTCGCCCGCCACCGTGAGTGCGGTCGGCAGGCCGCGGGCGACCTCCTCGGCGAAGCTGGGCCCGGACAGCGGACCGGCGTCAGTGCGTGCGCCCAGTTCAGCGGCGACGATCTGGTGCGCCAGCAACCCGCTGTCGCGCTCGAAGCCCTTGCACAGCCAGACCAGCGGCGTGGTGCAGCAGCGCGCCGCCAGATCCCGAAGCAGGCCACGCAGCGCGCCGGTGGGCGTGGCAATGACGAGCAGGTCGGCGCCATCAAGCGCGGTACCCAGATCAGCGCCGACGGCAATCGACGCCGGCAACGGAAAGCCCGGCAGGTAGCGCAGATTCTCGCGCTGCGCGCCGAGCGCAGCCGCCTGAGAGGGATCGCGCGCCCACAGATGAACCTGATGTCGCGGCGCCAGCGCGCACGCGACCGCCGTACCCCAGGCGCCGGCGCCGAGGACAGCGACCTTCATGCGCGGCGCCGGTCTGACGGACTACTGCGGCGTCGACGACGACGGCGCCAGCGTGCCGCCCTGCTGCTGCGCCAGCCGCTGCTGATACATCGACTCGAAGTTGATCTCCGCCAGATGGATCGGCGGCAGGCCGGTGCGGGTGATCAGGTCGGCCACGTTGGCGCGCAGATACGGATAGACGATGCCGGGGCAGACGATGCCGAGGATCGGATCGACCTGCTCCTGCGGAATGTTGCGCATCTCGAAGATGCCCGCCTGCTTGGCCTCGGCCAGGAACAGCACCTTGTCCTTGACCTTGGCGGTGACCGTGGTGCGCACCACCACCTCGACGATGCCCTCGATCACGTTGTCATGTGCGACTTCAAGCTGAACGTCGACTTGCGGCGCTTCCTGGTCGAGGAAGATGTGCGGCGCATTCGGCAGTTCGAGCGAGGCGTCCTTCAGGTAGATGCGCTGCAGTTGAAACACCGGGCCATTGCCGGCCGCGGGCGCGGCGATGTTGTTGTCTGCCATCTTGAATCCAGTTCGTGGCGACGCGCCGGCCAGCGGCGCGCGGGTTGAAATCGCCGGCCGCGAGTCGGCCGGCGCGGGTCAGTTGCCGGTCGGCGTGCCAGCCAGCAACGGGGTCAGCTTGCCGTCGCGGTCG
This sequence comes from uncultured Burkholderiaceae bacterium, assembly GCA_964616395.1. Lineage (GTDB taxonomy): Bacteria > Pseudomonadota > Gammaproteobacteria > Burkholderiales > Burkholderiaceae_F > JALHMQ01. Next base: position 14,832 of record CAZTUT010000035.1, on the reverse strand, counting down.
AGCGCCGACAGGTCATCGAAGCCGCCCACATGGGTGGCGCCGATGAAGATCTGCGGCACCGTACGGCGGCCAGTCTTTTCGATCATCTCGTCCTTGCGGGCGGGGTCCAGATCGATCCGGATCTTCTCGATCTCGGTCACGCCGCGCGCCTTCAGCAGCATCTCGGCACGCTGGCAGTAAGGGCACACGGCGGTGCTGTACATCACAACGGGCGCGGTCATGCGTGCTCCTGGAAGTGTCGGGCCGCGGTCAGGCCGAACGCACCGGCAGGCCGGCTTCGCGCCATGCCGCCAGCCCGCCGGCCAGCACAAAGACATCAGCGATGCCGGCCGCGCGCAGTTGCGCCGCAGCCGGGCCGGCGGTGGTGCCGGTGTTGCACACCACGATCACCGGCCGGTCTTTCTTCAGTTCGCCCGCGCGATCCTTGACCGCCGCCGCCGGCATGTTGCGCGCGCCCGGCAGCGAACCCTTGGCAAAGTCCTCGGCGCTGCGCACGTCAACGATCTGCGCGTTCTTCGAGTTGATCAGTTGGGTGGCCTGCAGCGTAGTCAGCGCCGGCCCAGCGGCGCGCGCTCTCACCAGCGGCCAGACCAGCAGTGCGCCGCTGGCAAACGCGATGACGATCAGGAAGATGTTTTCGGTGAAGAACTGCACGCGGACCTCGAGGGTCGAGACGAAGCGTCGATTATAGAATCCCCGCAACGCCCCGCAGGTTCGCGGCGGCGGGTTCGGGCAAAGGAACCGGGGAAAGGTCGGGAAAACATGCACAAGCTGGTGCTGATGCGCCACGGCGAAAGCCAGTGGAACCTGGAAAACCGCTTTACCGGCTGGACCGACGTCGACCTGACCGAGGGCGGCCGGCGGGAAGCACAGGCCGCTGGCGAGCTTTTGCGGCGCGAGGGCTACGCGTTCGACATCGCCTATACCTCGATGCTCAAGCGCGCGATCCGCACGCTGTGGATCACGCTCGATGCGCTGGATCAGATGTGGCTGCCGGTCGTGCATTCGTGGCGTCTGAATGAGCGTCACTACGGCATGCTGCAAGGCCTGAACAAGGCGGAAACAGCGGCTCGCTTCGGCGAGCAGCAGGTGCTGATCTGGCGCCGTGCCTACGCGATCGCCCCCGATCCGCTGACGCCGGCCGACCCACGCTGGGCCGGTAGCGACCCGCGCTATCGCCACCTGAAGCCGGAGCAGATCCCGGCCACCGAGTGCCTGCGCGACACGGTGGATCGCGTGGTGCCGTTCTGGAGCGACTCGATCGCGCCGGCGCTGCGGGCAGGTCGCCGCGTGCTGGTGGCCGCGCATGGCAACTCGCTGCGGGCGCTGATCAAGTACCTCGACGGCCTGTCGGACGACGAGATCGTCGCGCTCAACGTGCCGACTGCCCGGCCGCTGGTCTATGAACTCGATGACGACCTGAAGCCGATCCGCCACTACTACCTCGGCGACGCGGAGGAAATTGCCCGTGCAATGGCTGCGGTGGCGGCCCAGGGCAAGGCCGGTGCCGCCAAGGGCTAGCGCTGCGGCCGGCGTGCGGCGGGCTGCGCTACTCGTTGGGGTGCTGGCGGTCCTGCTGCCGCTGAGTGCAGCCGCGCAGCCGGCGACATCGCCCGAAAAAGCGGACCGATCCGCGCCGGCAGCAGCAGCATCGCCCCGCGGTGGGTCGTCGGCACGCCCGACCAAGGGCGCGGCGGCGCCAGCGGCGGGCACAACCGCTGCGGCGCGCAACACACCTGCCGGCGGCGCGCAGCGCCAGCGCCAGTTGCAGGGCGAACAGCAGCAGTTGCAGGCGCGGCTTGCCCAGGCGCGGCGCCAGCTGGCTGCGGCGGAAGCCTCGCACTCGGAAGCCACCGACGCACTGCGCGCCTCGGAAAGCGCGATCTCCGCCGCCAGCCGCCGCCTGCACGATCTGGCAAGCCAGCGCAGTGAGCTCGAAAAGCAGCTCGCCACGCTGATGGACCGCGGACGCGATGCGCTCGTGCGCCAGGGCCGCGAAGAGCAGCAACTGGCCGGCGTATTACGCGCCCAATTGCTGTTGCTGCACCAACCCCCCTGGGCCACGCTTGCCGGCACCACGCTGCCCCAGCAGCCCGGACAGGACATGGCGCGCCTAGGCTACGTAGCGCGCGTCAGCGTGGCACGCATCGACGCACTCGACGAGCGCCGGGCGGAACTGGCCGCACTGGAGGCCGAGACGCGGGCGCGCCAGGCCGAGCTGGCATCGGTCGAACGCGACGAGGAGAAGAGCCGTGCCGAACTCGTCGAGCAGCAGCGGTCACGCCGCGACACGCTGAACCGGCTTGCCAAGCAAATCGGAACGCAGCGGCAGTCCGTTGCGACGCTGGAACGCGACGAGCGTCGGCTCGGCCAGCTGGTCGAGGAACTGGCGCGCGTGCTCGCCGAGCAGGCCGAGCGCGACGAGCGTGCCCGGCGCAGCGCTCAGGCCAGCCGCGAGCGAGCGCGCGCGGCGAACACCACCGCGTCCCGGGTGGCGCCGGCCGAGACCTCGAAGGCTCGCAGCGGATCGGCCGAACCACGCCCAAGCGGCGCTGCCGAGCCGCCAGCGGACTCGCGTTTCGCCCAGGCGCGCGGCAGGCTGGTGCTGCCGGTCCAGGGTGAGGTCACGGCGCGCTTCGGCAGCGCGCGCCGCAGCGAGACGGGCGGCACCGCGCCGGTCTGGAAAGGCGTCTTCATCCGCGCGGCCGAGGGCACCGAGGTGCGGTCGGTCGCCGCCGGGCGGGTCGCGTTTGCCGACTGGCTGCGCGGCTTCGGAAATCTGCTGATCCTCGACCACGGCGAAGGCATCCTGTCGGTCTACGGGAACAACGAGTCGGTCCTGGTGTCCACCGGGGATCGGGTCGAGGCAGGCGCCCAGGTCGCTACGGTTGGCACGAGCGGGGGCCACCGCGAGCCGGGCCTATACTTTGAGATGAGGTACGAGGGACGTCCATTCGATCCCTTGCGCTGGGTGGCGGCGCGCTAGGCTGCACTTCCCCCTGCGTTTCCTGTATCTGCAATCCATTCCAGCGATCCGGAGGTCGCATGAGCGCACGTTGGCGCAGTTTCGGTCTGATCGGCATCGGCGCCGTTGCCGGTGTGGCGATCAGCCTTGGCATTTCCGCCTACGCGTTCCGCGACAGCCGCGGCCCGATCCCGCTTGAAGAGATCCGGCAGTTCACCGACGTGTTCGGCGCCATCAAGGCCAACTATGTCGAGCCGGTCGATGACAGCAAGCTGATCAAGGAGGCAATCAGCGGCATGCTGTCGGGTCTCGACCCGCACTCGGCATTCCTCGACGCCGACGCCTTCAAGGACCTGCAGGCCGGCACCCAGGGCGAGTTCGGCGGCCTCGGCATCGAAGTCGGCGCCGAGGACGGCGTGATCCGCGTGATCGCGCCGATCGACGACACGCCCGCGGCGCGCGCCGGCGTCAAGTCGGGCGACATCATCATCAAGATCGACGACAAGCTGACGCGCGGCATGCAGTTGCCCGACGCCGTCAAGCTGATGCGCGGCAAGCCCAAGACACCGATCGTGCTCACCGTGGCGCGCAAGGGCGAGGCGCAGCCGCTCGAGTTCCGCATCGTGCGCGACGTGATCCGCGTGGTCTCGGTGCGCTCGAAGATGGTCGAGCCCGGCTATGCGTTCGTGCGCATCTCGCAGTTCCAGGAGCGCACGGTGGAAGACCTGGTCAAGCACCTGACCGACCTGTTCCGGCAGGGCCCGGTCAAGGGACTGGTGCTCGACCTGCGCAACGACCCGGGCGGCCTGCTGCATTCGTCGGTCGGCGTCTCGGCCGCGTTCCTGCCGGCCCGTGCGCTGGTGGTGTCCACCGACGGCCGCAACGACGATGCGCGCCGCAAGTTCGTGGCTGCGCCCACCGACTATCAGCGCGGGCGCGGCGAGGATGTCCTCGCGCGCCTGCCGGCCGAAGTGAAGACGGTGCCGATGGTGGTGCTGGTCAATGGCGCATCGGCCTCGGCCTCGGAAATCGTCGCTGGCGCACTGCAGGACCACAAGCGCGCCACCGTGATCGGCACGCCAACCTTCGGCAAGGGCTCGGTGCAGACCATCATCCCGATCCGTACCGACGCGCAGTCCCCGGCCGCGATCAAGCTCACCACCGCGCGCTACTACACGCCGAGCGGCCGCTCGATCCAGGCCAAGGGCATCGTGCCCGACCTTGCGGTGGAAGACACGCCCGAGGGCAACTTTGCCAGCTTCGCGGTGCGGGAAGCCGATCTGGCGCGCCACCTTGAGGACAAGAAGGGCGTGGTCACGCCGCCGGCCGCCAGTCCGCGCAGCGACGCGCCCGCCACACCGGGTCAGGCGGCACCGACCGTGCCGCAGCGCCGCTACGAATTCGGCTCGGCCGAGGACTTCCAGTTGCGCCAGGCGCTCAACCATCTGCAGGGCAAGGCGGTCGATGTGGCCAAGGCGCGCGACAGCGTGGCCAAGGCGCCGGCGACCGCCAAGTAGCACGGCCCCGCCCTGCCTTCCGGCGGGTGCCGAGCCCGCCGGCGTGCCCCTGACCGGCCGCACCTGCCTGCTAGCCGCCGCGATGACCGACGACGACCTGCTGCGCTATTCGCGCCACATCCTGCTCAACGAGATCGGCGTCGAAGGCCAGGCGCGGATTGGCGCGGCCCACGCATTGGTCGTCGGTGCCGGCGGGCTGGGTTCGGCGGCGGCCTTCTACCTCGCCAGCGCGGGCATCGGCCGGTTGACACTGGCCGACGGCGACCGCGTGGACCTGACCAACCTGCAACGTCAGATCCTGCACACGGAGGCGCGCATTGGCCAGCCCAAGGCCTGGTCAGGTCGTCAGACGCTGGCCCAGCTCAACCCGCGGGTCGACATCGTTGCCATCGATGCGCGGCTCGAAGGCCGCGCGCTCGACGATGCGGTTCGAGCGGCCAGCGTGGTGCTCGACTGCAGCGACAACTTTGCGACGCGGCACGCGATCAACCGTGCCTGCGTCGCCCATGGACGACCGCTGGTATCGGGTGCGGCTGTCCGCTTCGACGGCCAGCTCGCGGTCTTTGACCGGCGCCGCGCGGGCGCGGCCTGCTATGCCTGCGTGTTTCCGGACGGCGAGGCGCAGGACGAGCTGTGCGCGGTGATGGGCGTGTTCGCGCCGCTGACCGGCATCATCGGCACGATGCAGGCGGCCGAAGCACTCAAACTGGCCGCTGGCGGCGCGCAGCCGGTCGGACAGACGCTCGATGGCCGCCTGCTGCTGCTCGATGCGCTGACGATGACGATGCGCACGCTGCGCGTCGATGCGGAACCCGGCTGCCCGGTCTGCGGTCACTCTCGACACGGTACGGGCTGAGCCCGCGCACATCGCACATCACTGGAGCGTTGCGAGATGAATGCACTGAACGGGCGGTGGCAGCCGAGCGCACGCCAGGCGCTGGCCGCGGTGGCGGCGTTTACCGTGGCAGCGATGCTGGTTGCGCTCTACCTGCAGCACGTGGTCGGCCTGAAGCCCTGCCCGCTGTGCGTGCTGCAGCGGATCGCGCTGATCCTGGCGGGCAGCATCGCGCTGCTGGGCGCGCTGCTGGCGCGCAGCCGTACCGCCCTGCTTGGCTGCACGCTGGCGGCCGGCGCGGCAGCACTCGCCGGCACCGGCGTGGCGGTCTGGCATGTGTGGATCCTCGCCTTCCCGCCGGAATCGATGTCCTGCGGTCGGCCGTTCCAGTGGTTCCACGAGGACTTTCCGCTGGCCGTCTGGCTGCCGCGGCTGTTTCGCGGCGACGGCGACTGCCTGAGCACCGAGTGGTCGCTGCTCGGCCTCGGCATTCCGCACTGGTCGCTGGTCGGATTCGCGATCGTGCTGGCGCTGCTGGCGCTCGCGCTGCGCGCCAGTCGCCACCGCACCTGACCAGGCGAGCCACCGTCCGCCGACGATTGGCAGGCGACCTTCGGTAGCAGATCGACGGCGCTGCGCGCGCGACGCGTGGATGGACGGCCGATTGACCCCGGTCGGGGCATGCATGACCATCAACGCGTTTGCCATTTGCGAGGGTAGGAAATGACATCGGCCGTCTTTCGACGTAGCGCCATCGCTGCGTTTGCCGTGCTGAGCGGTTGCGGTGGCGGTGCTGGCGAGCCGGCGCCCACGCCCGTGACACTGACCATCGACTTCTCGACGGGGGTCGCTGGTTGGGTTGGAGACATTGCCGATTACTCCGTCAGCACCACGCCGAACGATGTCGTCTGGACACACGCGCCGCTTCCGGCTCCGATGACCGGAAGCGGTTTTCGACTGTCCGGCACCAACCGCAGCGACGACCTGTTCATCTACGCAAAGCGGCAGATCAGCGGTCTTCGCGCGGGCCAGACGTACGGCGTCACCTTCCAGGTACGCATTGGGACCGGTGCGCCAACAGGGTGCGTTGGCGTCGGCGGATCGCCGGGCGAAGGCGTATGGGTTCACGTCGGGGCCACGGCGACCGAGCCGCGCACGGTCGCTTCGAACGGCGGCGACCTGCGGGTCAATATCGATCGCGGCAATCAGTCCGTAGGCGGAAGCCAGGGCGTGGTGCTCGGCACGATCGCAAATACGCACACCGACTGCCAGCAGACCCGCTTTGAGACCAAGCTGCTTGCAACCCATGCTTCACACTCGGTGACCGCGGACAACTCGGGCCGAGTCTGGCTGCACGCAGGGATCGATTCAGGCTTCGAGGCCTACAGCGAGGTATACCTGCAATCGCTCGGCGTGGTGTTCACGCCGAAGTGACACGAGGTCACGCGCCGCGATTGCAACCTCAGCCGATCAGCAGTGGCAGCTGCGTGTCGAGATTGTCGGTCGGCGTCTTGCGAAATCCGCTCTTGGCGAAGCGGTGCCAGCGGCCAACGACATAGGCCATCGCAACGGCCGCGCGCGCGCTGGCGTCGGCACCCGGTGCGGCGCCAGGGTCGGCTGCGGCCACGCGGAAACTCTGCCGCAGCGAGCTTTCGATCCGCTCGTGAAGCTGGTTCATCCGCTCCTGAAGACGCTCGTGCTCGCTGACCAGCGCATCGCCGATCAGCACGCGCGTCATGCCACGATTGGTAGCCGCGAAGTCCAGCAGCATGCGTACGATGCGCGCGGCCTGCGCCAGCCCCGATGATTCACGTGATTCGATCTCGTTGATCAGTCCGATCACGGTGGTCTCGATGAACTCGATCAGGCCCTCGAACATCTGCGCCTTGCTGGCGAAGTGGCGATACAGCGCTGCCTCGGACACACCGAGCCGCGCGGCCAGCGCTGCAGTCGTCACACGGTCGCCGCGCGGATCCTCGAGCATCGATGCCAGCGCCTGCAGGATTTCCAGCCGGCGCGCGCCCGGCGTGCGCCGGCCGCGTGTCAGGCGCACGGAGTCGCTGGCGGGGGCGATGGGAGACGTCGACATGAGTGGTGGCAAAGCGGTAACCGCGGACCACTGAATCTACTGGATTGCCGCCCGTGTCGGGTGACAGCCGCGCATCATGCTGCAACGAACCCGCGGCCGCGTTCAGTCAGTTGAACAGAAGCAATAGGCGTAAGCACGCGTCGGATCGACGCGCGACACCGCGAACAACCGCGCCAGCCGCTGCGCTTCGTCCTGCAGTTGCGGCGCCGCGGCGGCCGCCAGCACCGCACGCCACTCGGAAGGCAGCACTGCCGCAGCCTCGCCCAGCAGCAGCGACAGCCAGCGGCCTACGCCACGCACCTCGCGCTCCAGATAGCTGACCTGGTACTCGCCGAGCTTGGCGCGCTGGGCAGCACTGGCGATCGCTTCCTGCAGGCCGCCAAGCTTGTCCACCAGACCCTGCTGCTGCGCCTGCTTGCCGGTCCACACGCGGCCCTGCGCAACCTCGTGAATCTTCTCTGGCGTGGTCTTGCGCGCTGCCGCCACCTGGCCGATGAAGCGCTGATAGGTGTGGTCGATGCTCGACTGCACCATCTGCGCGACGCGCGGGTCCAGCGGACGGGTCGGACTCTGGGCCGCCGCCAGCCACGTGGTCGAGGCGCCGGCGGAATTGACGCCAACCTTCTCGAGGGTCTTCTCGAACGTGGGCAGTACGCCAAACACGCCGATCGAACCGGTGATCGTGGTTGGGTCGGCGATGATCTCGTCGGCCGCCATCGCGATCCAGTAACCGCCCGAGGCAGCCATGTCGCCCATCGAGGCCACCACCGGCTTGCCCGCCTTGCGCGTGAGTTCCACCTCGCGCCGCACCAGCTCGGAGCCGAACACGCTGCCGCCCGGCGAGTCGATGCGCAGCACCAGCGCCTTGATGCTGTCGTCCTCGCGCGCACGCCGGATCACCTCGGCGGTGGCGCGACCGCCAACCATGTTGGGCGGCGCCTCGTCATCAACGATCTCGCCCTGCGCCACGACGATGCCGATGCGCTCGCCGCTGCGCGGCGCCGCATGCACCAGGTAGTGATCGAGCGACACCTGGCGGAACGTGCCGCGCTTGCCGTCGGCCGGCGCACCGCGCTCGATGATCAACGCGCGGAACTCGTCGCGTGTCTTCAGGCCGGTGACCAGCTTCTCCTTCAGCGCGAGCTGCGCGCTGTCGCCACCGGCGGCGGCCAGCCGCTGCGGCATCTCGTCGATCAGCTGCGCGAGGCTGCCAGCCGGCAGCTTGCGCGCGGCCTCGACCTCGGCGGTCCAGCTCGACCACAGGTCGTTCATCCAGGCCAGATCGGCTTCGAGGGCCTCCGGCGACGGGCTCGAACGGGTGAGCGGCTCGATCGCGCTCTTGAACTTCCCGGCCTGGAAGCCGTGCATGGTGACGCCCAGCTTGTCGAGCGCATCCTTGAAGTAGAGGTTGTTGCCGCCGAGGCCGCGCAGCCCCACGCTGCCGTAGGGATGCAGGTAGACCTCGTTGGCCTGGGCCGCCAGGAAATACTGCCGCTGCGAGAAGCTCGACCCCCAGGCCACGACTTCCTTGCCACTCTGGCGGAAGCGCGCCAGCCCAGCCGCCACGTCGCGCAGGCTGGCCGTGCCAGCCGCTGACAGGTCATCGAGCACCAGCACCACGCGCACGATCTTCGGATCGCGCGCGGCAGTATCGAGCGCGTCGAGCACGTCGCGCAGCCGCGTCTCGCGCGGCTGCGTGCCCAGCGCCTCGGCCAGCAGTGCCTGGCGCCCGCCGCCGACCGACTGCTCGACCAGTTCGCCGCTGAGTGCCAGCACCAGTGCGGTCTTCTCCTCGAGCGCCGGCTTGCTCCGGCTCGACCACCACGCCGAGATGACAACAACGATGAGCACGAGGAACAGCAGGTTCAGCACCAGTCGGCGGCTGGTATCGAGCAGCCACCACAGGCCGGAGAACGTGCGACGGATAATGCCGGGACGCGAAGCCATCGGAGTGCGCGGCGCGGAGCGCCGAAGCCAGAGCGAATCGAGACGCGAAGCTTAGCGGCCGCCACGCCTTGTGCCGGCCTGACCGCGCATTGCCGGGATAACCCCGAGCGCTGGCTGTTGTGCTGGCGTGACGCCGGCTGCGCTGACTGCGCGGCGCTAGCGCCGCAGACGCGCCAGTGCGCGCGGCAGGTCGCGTACCGACGCAACGCGCAGCCCGACGTAGGCAGGCCGGCCGCCCGTGCCGCGACGGCGTCGCGCCGGGCTGACCAGCACCGTCCCCATGCCCAGCGCGCGCGCCGCCTTGAGATTGGCGCGACTGTCCTCGATCAGCACGGCATCGGCGGCGGCGCAGCGCTCGCGTGCCAGCAACGCACGCAGCATCAGCCGCGACGGCTTGGGGCGCAGACTGCCGTTGATGCGCATCGACTCGATCGAATGGCGCGGCAGATGGCGATGCAGCGCCAGCTCGCGCAGCACCGCCTGCGCATAGGCGTCCGGTGCATTGGTGAGCAGCCGCTTGCGGCCAGGAATATGACGCATCAGGCGATCCAGGCCGCGCTCGGCGCGCATCAGCGTGGCAACGTCGAAGTCGTGGGTCTCGTGCAGGAAGTGGGCGGGGTCGACACCGTGGTGCCGGATCAACCCCAGCAGCGTGGCGCCATAGCGCCGCCAGTAGACCTGGCGCAACTGGTCGGCCTCGGGCCGCGTGACCGCCAGGTGGCGCTCGACGTAATCGGTCATGCGCCGGTTGAGCACGCCGAAGATCGCGTGCGAGGCGTCGTGCAGCGTGTCGTCGAGGTCGAACAGGATCAGCCGCGGCCGCCGCGAGCGCGCGCCGGCCGCTGGCACGATAGCGGGCAAGTCAGTGGCTCTTGATCATCGTGCCGACGCCCTGATCGGTCAGGATCTCGAGCAGCAGGCAGTGGTCGACCCGCCCATCGATGATATGCACGGCATTGACGCCGCTGCGGGCGGCTTCGAGCGCCGAGGAGATCTTGGGCAGCATGCCACCGCTGATGGTGCCGTCGGCGAACAACTCGTCGATCTGGCGCGAGGTCAGCCCGGTGATCAGCTGGCCGTTCTTGTCCAGCACGCCGGGCGTGTTGGTCAGCATCACCAGCTTCTCGGCCTTCAGCACCTCGGCGATCTTGCCTGCGACGACGTCGGCGTTGATGTTGTACGACAGGCCGTCCTCGCCGAAGCCGATCGGCGAGATGACCGGGATGAAGGCGTCGTCCTGCAGCGCCTTGACCACCGCCGGATTGATCTTCTCGATCTCGCCGACCTGGCCGATGTCGTGAAACACGGTCGGGTCGTTCTTGTCGGGCATCTTCATGCGGCGCGCGCGGATCAGCGCGCCATCCTTGCCGGTCAGGCCGACCGCCTGGCCGCCGAAGCTGTTGATCAGCATCACCAGGTCGCCCTGAACCTCGCCGGCCAGCACCCACTCGACCACTTCCATGGTCTCGGCATCGGTCACGCGCATGCCCTGGATGAACTCGCTCTTCTTGCCGACCCGTTCGAGCGCCTCGTCGATCTGCGGCCCGCCGCCGTGCACCACCACCGGGTTCATGCCGACGAGCTTCAGCAGCACCACGTCGTGCGCAAAGCTTTCCTGCAGCTTGACGTCGGTCATCGCATTGCCGCCGTACTTGATGACGATGGTCTTGCCGTGGAAGCGCCGGATGTACGGCAGCGCCTCGGACAGGATGTCGGCCTTCAGTTCTGGCGCGGGCACGACGCGCTCCGGGGTGCTGGACATGGCGATGACAAGACGTAAAAGACGGAAAAGTCTAGCAGCGCGCCCGCGCTGCGCGGCCCCGCGAGACCGGGTGCACAATGCAATCTTCAGCCTTCGCGTGCGCGGCCGTACCGCCCTCCGGCAACCCGCGACCCGACCCCGAACCGTCATGGAACAGCACTTCGAGATCACCGGCATGCACTGCGGCGGCTGCGTCAAGCGCGTGACGCGCGCGCTGGAACCGCTGGCCGACGCGGTCAGCGTCACGCTGGAGCCGCCGCGCGCGGTGCTCGAGGTCGATGCGCCGCTGGCGCCGGCAGCGGTACAAGCGGCCCTGACCGCGATCGGCGACTTCCAGGCGCGCCCGCTGGCGACGTGAGCGCAGCGATCGATCAGCGCGCCAACGGTTCGTTTCAAGGCGACGGCGCTCTGTGGATGAGCGGATTGCTTCCGCTCTTTTGAAGAGAAAACGCCGCGCGGAGCGCGGCGTTGAAAACGAGTCGAAGATTGGGCGTGGTGCTCAGCGATTGTCCAGCGTCTTGAACTGGAACGGCTGACCCCCGGCGCAGGCACCCGACGTGCTCAGGCAGCCAACCGCCGCGACAGTGACAACGCTGCCCGCCGCGAGCGTGAAATCCTGGCTCGCAACGATCGCCGTTCCTCCGGCGGCTGTCACACCCAGCGTGTACGTCCCGGGCGCGAGCGTCAAGGACGTGGCGGTTGCGTTCGGAAACGCGAGGTTGGTTACTGGCCGGGCGGCGATTGCGCCCCCATTGAGGACAACGACATCGACGGCAGGAGCATCTGGCGACAGATGCATCACGCGAACCTTGGCCTGACCGGCCACGGGGGTGCGGTCGTCGGCATAGGTGGCAAGCCGGAGCGCCTGGGTGCCGGTGCCGTTGAGCAGACCGATTGCAAACACGCTGGTCGACGTTCCGCGCGCAAGCGCTGCGCCGTTCAGGTTCAGCACGCCCGAGAGCGAACCGGCCAGCGCGACGGACGCGTCGTAGGTGCCGGCTGCCACGTTCAGAAAGCCGGAGTCCTGCGGGAAGGTGACTCCGCTGAGGGCGCGATTTCCCGCGCTGTTTGCCTCACCCGGTGCCTTGAGGAACACGTCGACGGCAGGCACGTTCGGCGAGAAGTGCGCCACGCGCAGCGCGGCACGTGCATCACGCACGAAAGCGGCCGACGCACCCTTCGCCGCGACCAGTAGCTGGATCGGAGCGAGGCTGGGGCCGGCATCGGGGACTGCGACCATCACCGCGTCCGTTCCCGCGGCAAGCGGCACCGGACCGGAATCGAAGGCGATCGAGGATTGACCAGACACCCGCGCCCGAACGCGATAGGTGCCCGCGGGCACGCTGAGCGCTGAAGCCGACGCGGCAGGCGCCTGCTGCGCGAACTGCAGGTTGGCGATGGTTGGTGCCGTGGGAAGCGGATCATTGGGTGCGGTCACGAAGACATCCACACCGGGAACGGCAGGCGCGCCGTGAACGACGCGCAACTTGACCTGTCCGGCAGCCGGTGGCGCACCCGCATCATCGACCAGCACAGCCTGCAGTCGCGTCGGCCCCGTCGCGCCGTTGCCGATGGCGATCGCCGTGTAGTCGCGGCCCGACGCGAGCGGAACGGATACATCGATCGCCGCCGTGGTTGCCGGCTGGTTGGCCAGGGCAACCTGAATCCGGGTGCTTCCCGCAGTGACCGGACTGAATGCAGCGGCCTGACCAAAAGTGACGCCGGCAAGCGCGCGGGTTCCGTTGACAAAGACATCGACCGACGGGGTTTCGGCGGATGCGTGAATCGCCCGCAGATTGGCCTGCGCGGGCGGTGGCGTGGGATGATCGTCGCCGCCGCAAGCGGTCAGCAGCACGGGCAGTAGCGCGGACCCGGCGAGCAAAAGGAGTTTGTTCATCAAAGTCTTCCGAAAGGTGAAAGGGAAAACCCGCAGCGCGACTGACATCGATGCGGCCGGAGACTCGAACAGATCGAATTGACTTATCCGTTCAAACGAAGACTTTCGAGTCACGTTTGACTCTATAGATTCGCTACTGATTAGTACAGTTTGTTTACCAATCAGTAATTTCCCTGTCAGACCCGGCAATGAACAAAATTTCACTGAAAGATCAACAACTTAAACTCAAGGAAGACATCATCCTGTCTGCCGTGAATCAGTTACTCGCGCAAAAGGGGTATGACGCGATGACGGTCGATTCGGTGGCGGCGCAGGTCGGCATGGCGAAGCCGAGTCTGTACAAGATGTTCCCGTCGAAGGAGTCCCTGGCGGCGGCAGCGCTGATCCGATTGCTCGATCAGGCACTGGAAACGGCACACGCCCAGCAAGCAGAGGCGCGTCCGATCGACAAGCTGCGGGCCGTGCTGCGCTGGGCGCTGGAACTGCACCTCGCCGGATCGATGCCGCTTTTGCCGTCGACCCGTTCGTCACTGCGCGATGCGCTGATGAACAACCCGGCCTACGTGGACCGTCTGCAGTCGCTCAGTTCCCTGCTGCTTGAATGGATCGAGGCCGCGCAGCGTGCTGGGCAGATTGACGCCGCGTTGCCACCGGCGGTCGTCCTCTACACGCTGTATGCCCGTACCTGCGATCCGGTACTGGACTTCTTGCGCGACAGCGGCGAGTTCGACGGCGAGCACATGATCGCCCTGGTGCTGGGCACCTGCTTCGACGGACTGCGCTGCAGAGATTGAACTGCCGCGACTACAGCACGTAGCGCGCAAGGTCCTCGTTACGGGCGAGGTCGGCGAGCCGCGCATCCACATACGCGGCATCGACCGTCAGGGCCTGACGGCCGGCACGACCGGCATCGAACGCGATCTGCTCGAGCAGCCGCTCCATCACCGTGTACAGCCGGCGTGCGCCGATATTCTCGGTCTTCTCGTTGACCTCGCAGGCGATCTGCGCGAGCCGGCGCACGCCGTCGGGGGTGAAAGAAAGCTCGACCTCGTCGGTAGCCAGCAGCGCGCGGTACTGCTGGGTCAGGCAGGCGTCGGTATCGGTGAGGATGCGCTCGAAGTCGGCGCTCGACAGCGAGTCGAGCTCGACGCGGATCGGAAAGCGCCCCTGAAGCTCCGGGATCAGATCGCTCGGCCGGGCGAAGTGGAACGCGCCGCTGGCGATGAACAGGATGTGATCGGTCTTCACCATCCCGTACTTGGTGTTGATGGTCGTGCCTTCGACCAACGGCAGCAGATCGCGCTGCACGCCCTGGCGCGACACGTCGGCGCCCTGCGTCTCGGAGCGGCTGGCAATCTTGTCGATCTCGTCGAGGAACACGATGCCGTTGTTCTCCACATTGGCGAGCGCGCGGGTCTTCAGCTCCTCCTCGTTGACCAGGCGCGCGGCCTCCTCGTCGGTGGCCAGCCGCAGCGCCTCGCTGACCTTGAGCCGGCGCGAACGCTTGCGCCCCTGGCCGAGGTTCTGGAACATCGACTGCAGTTGCTGCGCGACCTCTTCCATACCGGGCGGCATCATCACCTCGGCGGCGGCCGCCGGCTGCGCCAGCTCGATGTCGATTTCCTTGTCGTCGAGCGCGCCCTCGCGCAGCTTCTTGCGGAACTTCTGGCGCGTCTCGCCGCCCGCCTCGCCGCGGTTCTCGGCGAAGCCGAATTCGCGCGGCGGCGGCACCAGCACATCGAGGATGCGATCCTCGGCGGCGTCTTCGGCGCGCGCGCGGACCTTCTTCATCTCGCTTTCGCGCGTCTGCTTGATCGCGA
>CAZTUT010000034.1:6642-22626 GCA_964616395.1 uncultured Burkholderiaceae bacterium | reverse complement strand
GCCGGCCGCATGCGCGGCGGTCTCGGGTGCCACCACGCCATCGACCCGGCCCTTGCCAAACGACGTGCCGGCCGCGTCGCGTTCGCCGCCCAACCGGCGCGCCATCCCGTAGGCCATGAACGATGCTGGCGTGGCCCCGCCCGGCACGATCCCCATCAGGCAGCCGATCACGCAACTGCGCAGCGACGTTGCCCAGTAGCGCGGCAGCTGCTTCCACGTGTTCCAGACCACCCTCATGTCGAGCTTGGCGTTCTTGCCGCGGAACGCCAGGTCTTCCTCGATCGACTGCAGGATCTCGGCGATGCCGAAGAGGCCGATCACCGCGATCAGGAAGTCGAAACCCTTCAGCAGCGACTCGGTGCCGAAGGTCAGCCGCAGCTGACCGGTCACCGTGTCGAGGCCCACCGCTGCCAGCGCGAAGCCGATCGCCATCGCCACCAGCGTCTTGGCGGCGGCATCGCGGTTCATGCCGACGAACGCACAGAACGTCAGCAGGTAGACCGCGAAGAACTCGGGCGGGCCGAACTTGAGCGCGAACTGCGCGACCAGCGGCGCCAGCAGCGTGATCAGCAGCACCGCGAACAGCGCGCCGACGAAGCTCGACGTGAAGGCTGCCGCCAGCGCCTCGCCGGCGCGGCCCTGCTGCGCCATCGGGTAGCCATCGAAGGTGGTTGCCACCGACCACGGTTCACCCGGAATGTTGAACAGGATGCTGGTGATCGCGCCGCCGAACAGCGCCCCCCAGTAGATGCAGGTCAGCATGATGATGGCCGACGTGGGGTTCATGCTGAACGTCAGCGGCAGCAGGATGGCCACGCCGTTGGCGCCCCCCAGGCCCGGCAGCACGCCGATGATCACGCCCAGCACGATGCCCACCAGCATCAGCGTGAGGTTGAACGGGGTCAGCGCGACCTGGAAGCCCTGCAGCAGCGAAGCGATCTCGGACATGGTCGCTCCTCAGGCCAGGCCGAGCAGGGCTTCGATCGGCCCCTTCGGCAGCGGTGTCTTGAACCAGATCTCGAACATCGCGAACAGCACCAGCGGCAGGCCGACCGACACCAGCAGCGTGACCCACCAGCGATGGCCGCCATGGCGCGCCATGAAGTACGCCATGAACACCAGCGACGACAGGTAGATGCCGGCGAAGTCGATCGCGATCACGTACACGATGGCGGGGACCAGCAGCGTCAGGATCTGCCGGAACTGGCCGCGCAGCACGAACGGCTCGCCGCCGGCATCGCGCCGGCGCACCGTGCCATAGAAGATCCAGGCGCTGCAGATACAGATGATCAGGCCGATGTAGAAGGGAAAGTAGCCGGCCTGCGGCCCGTCGTCGGCCCAGCCGGCGCCGAGGCGCGCGCTGTCGGCCACGACGATCGCGCCGAACACAAAGGCTGCCGCCGCCACCGCGCGCTCCATGGTCCGATAGGTCGTGACCGGGCGCTCGTCTGAGGTGTTGTTGCTCATCGTGAAGCTTTCCGCGCAACCGGACGGCGCTGCGCCTTGCAGACCCGGAGCCGGTCCGGGCGAGGTGAGAACGGTCGCGGGCCGCCGGCAGGCGCGCGCCGCAACGCGCGTGGCCGGCCGGCGCCGCGGAACCGCTACTTGGCGAGGAAGCCTGCTTCCTGCATCAGCTGACGATGACGCGTCTCTTCGCGCGTCAGCCAGGCCTTGAAGGCATCGCCTTCGAGCGAGGTCGTGTTGAACGCGCCGCGCTCGAGGAACTCCTTCCACTCGGGCGTCGCCTGCACCTTCTTCAGCAGATCGACGTAGAAGGCCACCTGCTCCGGCTTGACGCCGGGCGCCATGAAGATGCCGCGCAGCATCAGGTAATCGACATCGAGCCCCGACTGCTTGCACGACGGAATGTCGTTCCAGCTCATGTCGTTCGTGACCTTGGTCTTGTACGGCATGCGCTCGTCGTCGAACACGCACAGCGGCCGCAGCTGGCCGGCGCGCCACTGCGACACGGCCTCGATCGGATTGTTGACGCTCGAATCGATGTGCTTGCCGACCAGTTGCACGGCCACGTCGCCGCCGCCCTTGAATGGCACGTAGATGAACTTGGTCGCGGTCTGCTTCTCGATCGCGGCGGTGATGATCTGGTCTTCCTGCTTGGAGCCGGTTCCGCCCATCTTCATCTTGCTCGGACCGGCCGCCTTGGTCGCGTTGATGAAGTCCTGCGCGGTCTTGTACGGCGCCTCGGCGTTGACCCAGAGCACGAACTGGTCGAGCGCCATCATCTTCACCGGCGTCAGTTCCTTCCAGTTGAACGGCACCCCGGTGGCCAGCGGCGTGGTGAACAGGTTCGACAGCGTGATGATGATCTTGTGCGGATCGCCCTTCGCGCCCTTGACGTCGAGGAAGCCTTCCGCACCCGCGCCGCCGCCCTTGTTGACGACGACCATCGGCTGCTTCATCAGGTTGTTCTTGGCGATCACGCTCTGGACAAAGCGCGCCATCTGGTCGGCGCCGCCGCCAGTGCCTGCGGGCACGACGAACTCGACCGTCTTGGTGGGCGTCCATGCTTGCGCATGCACGGGTGCAGCGACCACCGACAGCGCAACGGCGCCAGCGGCCAGCATGGAACGGAACAACGGGGAGCGGCGGGGTGCGGGCGCACGGCGGCCCGGCAAGGCAGGCGAGGAATGCACGGAGGGTCTCCTGAGGTGCGACCGGTTATCGACTCATTGCAGCCGATGTCGCCCCCTCCGCGAGACCCCTCCTTGCGACGTCAAGCATGCCGGTATCGTTCAGTCTGACCCGACTTGCGACGCACTGTAACAGTACGAACCGCCGTCGCCACGCACAATTTCGCAGCTTTTCAGTCCGAGGAAACATGATTCGCTGGGTGAAATTTCGCCAGGCCGGCAGCCCCGGGGCACCGGCCCGCCTTGCCTGCCTCGACGGCGACACGCTGCTCGTCCATGACGGCGACCTGTTCGACCGCCCGCAACCCACTGGCGAGCGCCTGCCGGTGGCCGACGCAGCGCTGCTGCCGCCGTGCGTACCCGGCAAGTTCATCGGCCTGTGGAACAACTTCCGCGCCGCCGCAGAAAAGAACGGCGCTGCCGTTCCGGCCGAGCCGCTGTACTTTCTGAAGCCGGCCACCAGCTACGCGACGCACGGCGCGGTGATCCGGCCGCCGGTCAACTATGACGGCCGCGTGGTGTTCGAGGCGGAACTCGGCATCGTGATCGGCCGTCGCATCCGCGCCGCCACGCCCGATCAGGCGCGCGCGGCGATCTTCGGTTTCACGCCGGTCAACGACGTGACCGCGCTCGAGCTGATCGGCCGCGATGCCTCGTTCGCGCAGTGGACGCGCGCCAAGGGCGCCGACGGCTTCGGCCTGTTCGGGCCGGTGGTGGCCAGCGGGGTCGATCCCGCCACGCTGACGGTCCGCGCTATCCTCAATGGCCGCGAGCGGCAGAACTATCCGGTCAGCGACGCGATCTTCGCGCCGCACGAGGCGGTGGCCCGCATCTCGCAGGACATGACGCTGGAGCCGGGCGACCTGATCGCCCTTGGCACCTCGCTTGGGGTTGCGCCGATGAAGGCCGGCGCGACCATCGAGGTCGCGATCGACGGTATCGGCTCGCTGGTCAACACCTTTGAAGCGCCGCTGGCGCCGGAGAACGGCTCGTGAAAATCTGTGTGGTCGGCGCCGGCGCCATCGGCGGCTACCTGGCGGTGCGGCTCGCCGGCATCGGCGAGCAGGTCAGCGTGGTGATCCGCGGCGCCAATCTGGCGGCGGTGCGCGCCCACGGCATGAAGCTCATCAACGCCGACGGCAGCGAGCAGGTAGCGCAGGTCGCCGCCAGCGACCGCATGGCCGAGCTTGGCGTGCAGGACGTGGTGATCCTGGCGATGAAGGCGCACCAGTTGCCGGCGATCACCGGCGAGGTCGGCGCGCTGATCGGCCCCGACACGCTGGTGGTGACCGCGCAGAACGGCATTCCCTGGTGGTACTTCCACAAGCATGGCGGCCCGTACGAAGGCACGCGCATCGAGGCGGTCGATCCGGGCGGCGTGATCTCGGCCGCGCTGCCGGTCGAGCGCACGCTCGGCTGCATCGTCTATCCGGCCGCCGAACTGGCCGCCCCCGGCGTAGTGCGCGTGATCGAGGGCAACCGCTTTCCGATCGGCGAGATCGACGGCGCCGACACCGAGCGCGTGCGCACCCTTGCCACGCTGTTCCGCAACGCCGGCTTCAAGACGCCGGTGCTGTCGGAGATCCGCGCCGAGATCTGGCTCAAGCTGTGGGGCAACCTGAGCTTCAACCCGATCAGCGCGCTGACCCACGCCACGCTCGAAGACATCTGCCGCTTCCCGCCCACGCGCGCGCTGGCGGCCGACATGATGCGCGAGGCGCAGGCCATCGGCGAAAAGCTCGGCGTGCCGTTCAAGGTCAGCCTCGACAAGCGCATCGCCGGTGCGGAAGCGGTGGGCGCGCACAAGACCTCGATGCTGCAGGACGTGGAGGGTGGGCGCGCGCTCGAACTCGACGCGCTGGTGCGCAGCGTGATCGAGCTTGGCCGCGTGACCGGCACGCCCACACCCGCGATCGACCATGTGTACGCGCTGGCTGCGCTGCTCGCGCAGACGCTGGCCGCGCAGAAGGGCCGGCTGGCGATCCAGCACTGAACAGCGATCGGCGATCCGCCCGTCCCCACGACCCGCAAACCCGCCGATCCGCCGATCCGTCTACCTGCCGCCCCGCTTTGATCCTCTGACCCGCAACCCTCCTCCCCGCGCCGCGCGGCGGCCGGCTTTTTGCCCAGGAAAGTTCGCATGACACGCCCATCCACCCTCACCGCCCTGCTGGCCGCGGGCGCCGACGATGCCACCGCGCTGCACGCGCCGGGCGGCAGCCCCCTGTCCTACGCGGCGCTGCGCGCGCTGGTCAGCCGCACCACCGGCACGCTCAATGCGCTCGGTATCGGCCGCGGCAACCGCGTGGCGATCGTGCTGCCCAACGGGCCCGAGATGGCGTCGGCGTTCGTTGCCGTGGCCTCGGCCTGCGCGTCGTGCCCGCTGAACCCGGCCTATCGCGCCGACGAGTTCGAGTTCTACCTGTCCGACCTGAACGCCCGCGCGCTGCTGGTCGAGAAGGGCTCGACCTCGCCGGCCGTGGCGGTGGCCCGCAAGCTCGGCGTGCGCGTGCTGGAACTGACGCCGACCGGCCAAGGCAGCGGTGACTTCACGCTGGCGCCGGCCGATGCCGCCGCCTCGACCCCGACCGACCGCGGCGGCCCGGCGCAAGCCGACGATGTCGCGCTGATCCTGCACACCTCGGGCGCCACGTCGCGTCCGAAGATCGTGCCGCTCACGCATGCCAACGTGTGCGCGTCGGCCTCCAACATCGCCAGCACGCTGGCGCTGACCGCGGCCGACCGCGAGCTCGGCATCATGCCGCTGTTCCACATCCACGGCCTGATCGCCGGCGTGCTGGCGCCACTGTCGGCCGGCTCGACGATCTTCTGCTCGCCCGGCTTCAACGCGCTCAAGTTCTTCGCCTGGATGGCCGAGTGCAAGCCGACCTGGTACACGGCAGTGCCGACGATGCACCAGACGATCCTGGCGCGCGCCGCCGCCAACCAGCAGATCATCGCCGCCCACCCGCTGCGCTTCCTGCGCAGCTCCAGTTCGTCGATCCCGCCGCAGGTGATCGCCGAGCTGGAAGCAGTGTTCAAGGCGCCGCTGATCGAGTCCTACGGCATGACCGAAGCGTCGCACCAGATGGCCAGCAACCCGCTGCCGCCGGCGGTGCGCAAGCCCGGCACCGTGGGCCGCGCCGCCGGTCCCGAGATCGCCATCATGGACGAGGACGGCAACCTGCTGCCGGCCGGCGGCACCGGCGAGATCGTGATCCGCGGCGCCAACGTCACCGCCGGCTACGAGAACAACCCGAAAGCCAACGCCGAAGCTTTCACGCACGGCTGGTTCCGCACCGGCGACCAGGGCTGCCTCGATGCCGACGGCTACCTGTCGATCACCGGCCGCCTCAAGGAGATCATCAACCGCGGCGGCGAGAAGATCTCGCCGCGCGAGGTCGATGAAGTGCTGATGGATCACCCGGCGGTCTCGCAGGTGGTGACCTTCGCGATCCCGCACGACAAGCTTGGCGAGGACGTCGGTGCCGTGGTGGTGCTGCGCGACGGGCAGGCGGTCGGCGAGCGCGAGCTGCGCGACTTCGTGTCGAAGCGACTGGCTGACTACAAGGTGCCGCGCCGCATCGTCTTCATCGACGAGATTCCCAAGGGCGCCACCGGCAAGCTGCAGCGCATCGGTCTGGCAGCCAAGCTCGGGCTGGCCTGACCACGCCGGCAGCGCCAGACTTTTTTCACCCTCACCGCAGGAACCCGCTCCGCATGCCCAAGTCCGCACCCCGCGCCACCGCCACCGGCGGCCCGCGCATCGCCGTTCGCAACTCTCCGATCCATGGCCGCGGCGTGTACGCCGCGCGGCAGCTCGCCAAGGGCGATACGGTGATCGAGTACAAGGGCGAGTTCATCACCTGGAAGGAATGCGACCGCCGGCCGCCGTCGGACCCGAACGATCCGCATCACACGTTCTTCTTCTCGCTGTCCGATGGCAAGCACGTGATCGACGCCGCGGTCGGCGGCAATGCAGCGCGCTGGATCAACCACGCGTGCAACCCCAACTGCGAGACCGAGGAAGACGAAGACGGCCGTCGCGTCTTCATCAAGGCCCGCCGCAACATCAATGCCGGCGAGGAGCTGAACTACGACTACGGCCTGATCATCGACGAGCGCATCACGCCCACGGTCAAGAAGAACTACGAGTGCCGCTGCGGCGCGCGCAACTGCCGCGGCACCATGCTGGCGCTGAAGTCGAAGCCCAAGAAGTCCGCAGCCACCAAGGCGAAGAAAGCGGCGGCGAAGGAGGCTGCGGCCCACAAGGTCGCTGGAACGAAGGCGTCGTCGACGAAAGCGTCGTCCAGGAAGGCGCCGCGCGGATCGACCCGCCGCGCCGCTGAATAGTCACCCCAGCTGCCGGGCATGCCGAACACGGCGCACCTGGCAGCATCAACGCACAACCCCGGAGTCCCGACCATGAGCCTGTCGATCTACGCCATTACCGTGCCGGTCTACACGCGCGCGCTGACCCAGCTTGCCGCGATGCTCGACAAGGCCGCTGAATCCGCCGAGCGCCGCAAGATCGAGCCGCGCGTGCTGCTGGAAATGCGCCTGGCGCCCGACATGTTCCCGCTGACGCGCCAGGTGCAGATCGCCTGCGACTTCGCCAAGGGCTCGGTGGCGCGGCTGGCCGGCCAGGAGGTGCCGAAGTGGACCGACGACGAAGCCAGCTTCGCGGACCTGAAAGCGCGCATCGACAAGACCATCGCGTTCATCGGCGCGGTGCCGATCGCCGACATCGACGCCGCGCCGGGCCGCAGCATCAGCGTCACGATGCGCGGCGAGAACAAGACCTTCGATGCGCTGCCCTACCTGCTACAGATGGCGCTGCCCAACTTCTGGTTCCACGTGACCACCGCCTACGCGATCCTGCGCCACGCCGGCGTGGAACTGGGCAAGCGCGACTTCATCGGGCCGGTCTGAGCGCGGACTCTCATCTGAGCACGAGCGCGGTCTGAGGCCGCGCCGATCCGGGCACGGGCCAGTCTGGCGGCATGCGCAGCCGGTTGCCCGCGCATGCCGCTAACGGGCTTTGGTCAGCGGCGTTACTGCTGACGACCCTGTCTACCGCGGATTCGCGTAAACGGGTTCCTTCAGGTCGGTCGACGTCCCGCCCAACGACTTGCGCGGATTCGGATTGAACGTGTGGGCTCGCATGTACAGGTCGCCCGCGGTCCGGCCGAGCCCCGGCATCATCGCGCGCGCGTCGTACGTGTCGCCGTGGCAGCTCTTGCAGCTCTGCAGCGGATCGATGGTCTTTCCTTCGACGCTGTGCGACGAGTGGCAGTCCATGCACCCCGCCTTGCCGGCCTGCGCGTGCTTGCTCATCAGGTGTTCCTGATACTGCTGGTGGTGCTTGCGCGCCTCGAACAGCCCGCTCTTCTGCGCTGCCTCATCCAGGTAGAACGCGTCGTTCAGGTCGGTCTTCGGGTAGTTCTTGTTGACTGGATCCTCGGGCTGGATGCCGACCAGCAGCACCTTGTCCGGATACCACGTGGTCCAGTCATCGCGACCGGCGCGGTAGGTCTGGCCCACCACCGGGTGCGGTAACTGCTCGGACGCGTTGCCCTGCGCGGTCTTGAACCGATAGTTCTCTGTGCGGATGTGGCAGTAGCCGCAGACCTTGTCGGCCTCGGCCTTGGAGGCGTGACGCGGATTGAAGATGTCGGACTTCTTTCCGCTGTCCACGTGGGCGCCGCCCGGACCGTGGCAGGACTCGCAGCCGATGTTGATTTCCGAGTAAGTCGCCTTGCGGACCGCGCCCGTCTTCTCGTCCAGCGCCGCAACCCGGTAACCCGTCACGTGGCAGGTGGCGCACTGGGTCTCCCAGTCGTTTTTCTGACCGTAGCCTTCCCACTGCTTCGTGTAGCTGTTCCACTGCTTGTCGAGGAACTGGTGATCGCCGGTCGCCGGGTTCTTGACGAGGTAGCGCTGCTTCCACTTGCTGCCGACCACCATCTGGACATCGGCCAGCGCGTAGCCCTTGCCGTCGATGTTGCCCTTGGCGGGCCCGGCGTTGCCCTTGGCGTCCTTGCCCCAGGCATCGGCAGCATCTTTCAGCACCGCGCGCGAGGCCGGCTGCACCATCTTGCTGTGAAGCGTCGCCTGCCAGGTCTTGAACTCCGCCTTGTGGCAGGCGCGGCACTCGTCGGAGCCGACGAACCGGTCCGACGCTGCGCTGCCGACATCCTTCATCGTGCAGCCCGTCAGCGCAAGCAACGCGCCGGCAACGACCATCAACATTCGCCTGTTGAGCATTTGAGCCTCCCCAAAAGCACGCGCAGCAAGACTTGCCGCGCTGGACTTGATGCGTCTGAGGCTAGGCGCAACGTCGGCGGCCGGCTTGCCTCAAATCAAGCCTCATCGGAACAGCAGTGCGGTACCCCTCGAACAAGGGTCAGCGTTTGCGGGGCTTGCCCGCTACTCGCGCGGTGCCTGCCAGCTCGCCACGAGAACGGCAAAACCTAGGGACGCAGGCAGCAGGCCGACCACGCCAGCCAACGGCGTTGCGACGGCACCGAACACCAACAGTGTCACGCCGATCGCCTGCCGGGTCGCGCGCTGGCGCCGGGTCCACGCCAGCGCAGCCAGCGCGATGCTCACGAGGACCGCGATCAGCGCAACAGCAGTCTGCACTGTCACCAGCGACGGATCGTCACCCATCAGGCACTCGCACGAACGCAGGACGATCCGTGGAGTTTCGCACCGACGGCGCCCCCCCGGTCCAACCGCCACGAGCCACCCTGGCTTGGGCCACCCCGATGCCAGGACGGATCGTGGCGCGACGTTGGCGCGCCGCTCGGGTCGGTCGGTGCGGTGCAGGCGCGCTTCACATCGCCGGCTGGTCGCTGCGCACCCGCAGGTTGTTGCGCAGCGCCTCGCTCATCGGCATGTTCAACACTGCGCCGCGCGGCGGGATGGGCGCCATGAACCACTTCGTGTACAGGCGCGCGAATTCGCCGGAGGCCATCAGCCGTGAGATCGTGCCATCGACCAGCGACTTGAAATCGGGGTCGCCCTTGCGCAGCATGCAGCCATAGGGCTCGATCTGCAGCGTGTCGCCCACCACCTCCAGCGCGGCCGGATTCGCGGCATTCGCACGCAGGCCGAAGAGCAGGATGTCGTCCAGCGCCAGCGCCACGGCATCGCCGCGCTCCACCAGCGCCAGGGCCTCGGCGTAGTCCTTGCCCAGCACGACCTGGACGCCCAGCCGGCGGTCATCGCTGGTCTGACGCAGGACCTTTTCGTTGGTGCTGCCAGCCACGCTGGCCGCGGTCTTGCCAGCCAGGTCGCCGTAGTTTCGGATGCCCGAGTCGACGCGAACCAGCAGCCGTGTGCCCGTGTAGAAGTGGCTGATGGCGAAGCTGACGTCCTTGCCGCGCGCGGCGGTATTGGTGGTCGAGCCGCATTCGAGGTCAATGCTGCCATCGACCAGCAGCGGGATGCGATTGGCGCCCGTGACGGGCACGCTGCGTACAGCCAGGGCGGGGCGCTGCACCGCCTTGCGAACGTCGTCGACGATGGCTGCCGTCAAGTCCACGGCAAATCCCACCGGCTGACCATCGACGAGGTAGCTGAAGGGCACTGAGGCTTCGCGGTGGGCAACCGTGATGGTGTTGCTGTCGGCCACCTTCTTCAGGGTTTGCGCTGCGACAGGCAGGGCGCCGAGGCTTGCGGCGATCAGCACGGCCAGAGGGGTGAGGTTCTTGTTCATGGCTTCCCTTTCACGGGATGGACCCAGACGCGGGGCCGATTGCCACGCCATCCGGTCCATTTCAATCTATGCCGCGGGGGCAGTGCCCTGTTGCGGGGGGTCAACAGAGGAGCGAATGCGCAGTGCAGCAGATGCGGAACATGGCGCGGCCCTGCGGCGGCGCGCGCGATACGGAGCATGAGTTCGCCAACTGAGCGGCGCTGACCGTCGACCGCACGACGTCGCACGCTGCAAAGACCGCCGCGACCGGGGCGACGGCGCGCTACAGCGAGCACAGCCTGATCGACCGGGCGGGCTGCCAGCGCGACGGCGCAGGCCCGAGCGCGCCTTGTCTTTGCGGCGATGGCGCCAAGCGCGCCCGGCGGTACCGCGCCGCGCTACCGCGCCAGCAGCGCCTTGTCCGCCGCACGCGCCACGCCGACGCTGCGCATGCCGTCATGTGACGGCTTGCCTTCGGAGGCCCTGTGTTGCTGCTCGAGATCGTCGCGGTCGTGCTGCTTGCCGACTTCGTGTCCGGTCTGGTTCACTGGTGGGAAGACGCGTATGCGCGCGTCGGCGACGGCCCGCTCGGCCGGGTCGCGCGCGACAACCTGCGCCACCACGCGCGGCCGCGCGAGTTCCTGGCCAAGGGCTACTGGGCCAGCAGCTGGGACCTGTGGCTGCTGGGTGCGGTCGCGGTGTCGGTGTGCGCAGCACTGGGCGTGCTGAGCTGGCACGTGCTGCTGTTCGTGCTGCTGGTGGCCAACGCAAATCAGATCCACAAGTGGGCGCATATGCAGGCAGCAGAGCTGCCGCGCCCGGTGGCCTGGTTGCACCGCACCCAAATCTTGCAGACCACGCGCCACCACAGCCGCCATCACCAGGGCCAGCGCAACACCCACTACTGCGTGATCACCAACTTCCTGAACCCGGTGCTGGAGGAAGCGCAGTGGTGGACGCGCATCGAGCGCGCGATCGAGCGGCTGACCGGCATCCGCCGCCGCGACGACGAGCGCGAGCTGGCGGCGATGGGGCTGGCAACGCGTCGCGCGGCATATCACGATGCGCGCAACGACGCTCGCGACGAAACGCAACGCCCCGACTTCGCCGTGCGCCCGCTGCGCGTGATGCCCAGCGGCGTGCGCTGGCTACCGGCGACTGCGGCGCGCTGACGCCAGGTGCGGGCGATGCGCCGCTGCACGCTGCCGCCGATGCGGACCGGCTCAGGGCAGCGGCGCGATTTCCGCCAGGTCAAGAACGAACGCGCCCTGCCCGGCGCGGTGCTCGTCCTTCGTGATCATCACGCCAACGCCGATCACGTTGGCGGCCACGAGCGGCGGCGCGCCGGGCACGGCGCGACCACGGAAGTTGGCGCGGAACTGCGGCCAACGCAGGTCGATCCAGGTCGACGCGTCGGCCGACGGCGTGAACACCGCGTAGTACGAGTAGGGCTGCGGCCGGCCGCTGGCCGGATCGCGCGTGTAGATCACCAGCCGGTAGGCGTTGCCGTCGCCGCGTGCGCGCAGCCGCACGCCGGCACTATCGGCCGGCCACGGCGCGGCGCGGCGCATCGACGCAAAGCCGCCGTTGAACTCGAGCCGGACATCTCCCGAGAAACGCAGGCCGTCATCGGCCGGCTGCACCCGCGATGACGACACGCCGCCCATCACGCCATCGTTGACGATCGACCATGCCGACGCCTGCTCGCGCTCCGCGGCGGGCTGACCGGGCGGTGTGTTCGCTGAAGGACTCATCGCAGGCTGCGCGTGGACCGGCGCGCCGATCAGGACCCACAGGCCCAGCGCCGCCCCGGCAACGCGGGACAGCCCGCGCCACTCGAGGCGCGCGCTGCGGATGGACGGGCTTCGCAGCGGGGTCGACGATCGCGGCATGGTGGGGTTCCGGTAATCACGTGCGCTACGTTAGCGCGTTCGGCCGCCGCACGCCGCAGCGCTTCTGCGTAGCATGACGTCTGCCTCGCCATGACTGCCGCCTCAACCTCCGCTACCGCGCCCACGCGCCAGGTGCTGCCCATCAAGGGCATGACCTGTGCGGCCTGCGTTGCGCATGTGGAGAAGGCGCTGGCCACGCTGCCGGGCGTGGCACAGGTCAGCGTCAACCTCGCCACCGAGCAGGCCGCGGTGCAACTGGCGCAGCCGCTGCCGCTGCGCGCGCTGGTGCAGGCAGTCGATGCCGCCGGCTACGAGGTGCCCAC
The DNA here is from genome assembly GCA_964616395.1 of uncultured Burkholderiaceae bacterium. Taxonomy (GTDB): domain Bacteria; phylum Pseudomonadota; class Gammaproteobacteria; order Burkholderiales; family Burkholderiaceae_F; genus JALHMQ01. Next base: position 10,058 of record CAZTUT010000034.1, on the reverse strand, counting down.
GACCACGCAGCGGCTGCGCATCGACGGCATGACCTGCGCCAGCTGCGTGTCGCGCGTGGAGAAGGCGCTCGGCGCGGTGCCGGGCGTGCTGGAGGCGAGCGTCAATCTGGCCAGCGAGACCGCCACCGTGACTACGCTGGCCGGCGTGACCGCGGGCGCGCTGGCGCGTGCGGTGCAGGACGCGGGCTACAGCGCGCAGGCCGAGTCCGAGCCCACAGCGGACACGGGTACGGGCACAGCCGGCGCAGCGCGCGCCGACCCGGCCGCGCGCCTCCGACGCGACGCGCTGCTGGCGCTGCTGCTGGCCGCACCGCTGGTGGCGCCGATGCTGGTCGGCTGGACCGGCCTGCAGCTGATGCCGCCGGCGTGGCTGCAATGGCTGCTCGCCACGCCGGTGCAGTTCTGGCTGGCGCGGCGCTTCTATGGGGCCGCGTGGCGCGCGCTGCGCGCCGGCACCGGCAACATGGATCTGCTGGTGTCGATCGGCACGCTGGCCGCCTACGGGCTGTCGCTGTACCTGTGGCTGATCGAGGGGCACGACGGCCATCACCTGTACTTCGAAGCCTCGGCGGTGGTGATCGCGCTCGTGCTGCTGGGCAAGTGGCTGGAAGCACGCGCCAAGCGCCAGGCCTCGGAAGCGGTGCGGCTGCTCGGCCAGCTGCGCCCGGCCACCGCGCGGCTGCTGGCGGCCGATGGCGAGCGCGAGGTGCCAGTGGAAGCGGTGCGCGTGGGCGACCGCGTGGTGGCGCTGCCCGGCGAGCGCATCGCCGTCGATGGCGTGATCCGCGCCGGCAGCAGCGCGATCGACGAGTCGATGCTCACCGGCGAGAGCGTGCCGGTGGACAAGCAGCCCGGCGACACGGTGGCCGGCGGCGCGCTCAATGCCACCGGCCGCATCGAGATCGAGACTACGGCCATAGGCGCAGAGACGATGCTGGCGCGCATCAGCCGGCTGGTGGAAGACGCGCAAAGCGCCAAGGCGCCGATCCAGCGGCTGGTCGATCGCGTGGCCGCGGTGTTCGTGCCGGTGGTGCTGGCGATCGCCGTGCTCACGCTGGCCGGCTGGTGGCTGGCCGGCGCGGGCGTGGAGACCGCGCTGGTGCGCGCGGTCAGCGTGCTGGTGATCGCCTGCCCGTGCGCGCTGGGGCTGGCCACGCCGGCTGCGATCATCGTTGGCACCGGCGTGGCGGCGCGGCGCGGCATCCTGATCAAGGACGCCGAAGCGCTCGAAGTCGCGCGCGACATCGGCCTCGTGGTGTTCGACAAGACCGGCACCCTCACCGTCGGCCAGCCGCAGCTCGCCGCCATCGAGCCCCTCGACCTTCCCGTCGACCGCGTGCTGGCACTCGCCACCGCCGTCAACCAGGCCAGCACCCACCCGCTCGCCGCCGCGCTCCGCGCGCAGCAGAAATCGGGGTCAGGTACATATTTCGGGACAAGCGAAACGCTGGATGTGACGCAGGCGAAGGTGGTGCCGGGGCGCGGCGTCAGCGCGGTGATCGACGGCACCGAGCACCTGTTCGGGCAGGCGCGCTGGATGCAGTCGCTCGGCGTGGACATGGGCCTGCTGCGCGCGCGCGCCGATGCGCTCGAAGCCGACGGCCACACTGTGTCTTGGCTGGCGCGGCGCGACCCCGACGGCCCGCGGCTGCTGGCGCTGCTCGCGTTTTCCGATCCGCCACGCGCGCAGTCGGCGGCGGCCGTGCGCGCGCTGCATGCGGCTGGCATCGGCACCGCGCTGCTGACCGGCGACAACGCCGGCGCCGCCGCGCGGGTGGCGCGCGAGGTCGGCATCACCGAGGTGCGCGCGCAGGTGATGCCGCGCGACAAGGCGGCAGCAGTGACCGCGTTTCGCGCCGACGGCACGCGCGTGGCGATGGTCGGCGACGGCATCAACGACGCGCCCGCGCTGGCCGCTGCTGACCTGGGCATCGCGCTCGGCAGCGGTACCGATATCGCGATGCACGCCGCCGGCATCACGCTGATGCGGCCCGACCCGCGCCTGGTGGCCGAGGCGATCGCGCTGTCGCGCGCCACCGTGCGCAAGATCCGGCAGAACCTGTTCTGGGCGTTCGCCTACAACGTGGTCGGCATTCCGCTGGCGGCCGCCGGCCTGCTGTCGCCGGTGATCGCCGGCGCGGCGATGGCCTTCAGCAGCGTCAGCGTGGTGACCAACGCGCTGCTGCTGCGGCGTTTCCGCGCGTCCGACGACACACCATAGCGGCGCGGTTCACGGCGGCGGCGCATCCTCGTCGTCCTGCTGCGTCTCCAGCCAGCGCGCCAGCCGCCAGCGCAGCGCGCGCGTGGCCAGCGCCCGCGCCACCGCGGTCAGCGCCACCAGCGCCAGCACGAAGCCGATCCAGCCGGGCAGATCGAGCGCGTTGAACAGCATCGCGCCGCCCAGCAGCACCGCCCATGCGATTGCGTTGTCGCGCATCGGCTGGCGGCGCGGCGGCTGATAGGCGCTCAGTACGTCGACCAGCCGGCGGCGTGCGCCGGCATCGAGCCCCGGTACCGCCGCCACCTCGCGCAGCACCCAGGCGCGCGACACCAACCCCACCGCGGTCGGGGTCAAGCGGTCGATCAGCGTTGGAGACATCGCGGCCTGCCATGTTCGGGGGAGCGGCGCACAGGATATTCCCACTGGCGCGCCCCGCCGGCCCCCGCCTACACTTGCACATCGCAATCTCACCGCAAGGAAACCACGATGAGCGAATTGCTTCATTCCACCACCGGCACCGAAGCGCTGGCCACCCAGCGTAACCGGGTGCTGCGCAATACCTACGCGCTGCTGGCACTGACGCTCATCCCCACGGTGCTCGGCGCCTGGGTCGGCATCGCCAGCGGCTTCAACCAGTTGTTCGCCGGGCGCATCTGGCTCAGCCTGCTGGTGTTCTTCGGTGGCGCCTTCGCCTTCATCTGGGGCATCCAGCGCAACAAGGACAACGGCTTCGGCGTGGTGCTGCTGCTGGCATTCACGTTCTTCATGGGGCTGATGCTGTCGCGCCTGGTGGGCTCGGTGCTCGGCCTGCGCAACGGGACCGATCTGGTGATGACCGCCTTCGGCGGCACCGCCGTGATCTTCGCCGCCATGGCCACGCTGGGCACGATGATCAAGCGCGACCTGTCGGGCATGGGCAAGTTCCTGTTCGTCGGCGCGCTGGTCGTGATGATCGGCTTCATCGCTGGCGCGTTCCTGCAGATGCCGGCGCTCACGATCACCCTGCTGGTGCTGTGCCTGGGCATCTTCTCCGCCTACATGCTGTACGACATCAATCAGATCGTCACCGGTGGCGAGACCAACTACATCTCGGCCACGCTCGCGCTGTATCTGGACATCTTCAACGTGTTCCAGAGCCTGCTGTCGCTGCTGGGGATCTTCGGCGGCAATTCGGACTGAGCGCGCTGCTTGCTCT
>CAZTUT010000034.1:0-6542 GCA_964616395.1 uncultured Burkholderiaceae bacterium | reverse complement strand
GCCACGCTCTCACCCACAGGCAGGTAATACGACCCGGGCTCGCCGGCAGCCCGTTCCAGTCGAGCCGCCACATCAGCAGGAAAGTGCCCGTGCGCAACGCAGCGCGAAACGGCATTTTCCGGAGGCGTCAGAGAGTCCGGTCGCGCCATGCGAACCGGGCTTGGCGCCCATGTCTCGTTGCCCAGCCAGGTTCCCGGCGGCAGGGGACCGGCGCTTTCCTTCAACGAGACCACCGCATAGCTGCAGCCGAAAGCTGCGCTTCCAGTGTTCCAGCGGCGAGAGGCCAGAACCTCGTCGTAGTCCACCTTGCCGGAAAAGACCGTGTGCGCATGGCGGGCGTCCTGGATTCGCAGGCCGCCGAGCACGATCAGCCCGACCAGCAACAAGACGAGAAACACGGCCTTTGCCACGACACGCCCCTCGAAGCCATGGATGCGATCTCGGCTGCACGGCCGACCGGATCAACAGAGCGGCACGGCCCCGGGGGGTCGACCTTGTCTTCACCGGGCGAGGAATCCCATGCTGCCTGCGACAACCACTACGGAATATTCTGCGCCACCCGCCACAGCACGCCACTCGGGTCGAACAGCGTGAAGTCGCGCATCGCCCAAGGCTGATTCTCCGGCGTGCCCACGCGCACACCGAAGCGCTCGACGACACCGCTCGCAAGCACATGCGCGTGCCAGTCGTCCACGTTTTCGACCAGCAGGTGCATCTGGTAGTTCTCGATGAACCCCGGCTCGTTGAAGGCCTGCAGCAGAAAACTGGTCTGGCCATGGTGCACGTAGGCGAGGTCATCCGACGACCAGGCAATCTCGAACCCGAGCGCGCTGTAAAACGCCTTCGAGGCCATGAAGTCCGCGGCCGGCACGAAAGCCTTGATTTCCACGGTAGCGAGGTTCATGCACGACTCCGTCTCAGTGCGGTCGATCGGTCGGTTCGCAGGAGTGCGACGCCTTGCGCGGTAGCTGACGCATGCTCCCCGGCCCCACGTACCGCCGCTGTCTGCGACGGCGCCTCGCCGAACGTCTCGCGGTAGTAGCGCGAGAAGCGGCCCAGATGCCAGAAGCCGTAGCGGGTGGCGATGGCGGAGACGGAGTCGTGGCGACCGTGCGCGCGCAACGCAGCGCGGGCCTGATGCAGGCGGGCGGCGCGCACGAAACGCACGAAGCTGATGCCGAAGTGCTCCTCGATCGCCTGCTGCAACCGGCGCTCCGAGTAGCCGAGCGCTGCAGCGGAGGCGCCGAGCGAGACCGGCGGCGCGTCTGCATCGGCCACGCGGTCCCAGATCCAGCGCTCGGCGGCAAGCGCAAGCGAGCGCGAGCCCGCCTTGGCCGGCGGTTGGGTGAGCGAGTCGTCGGCGCCCAGCGATTCGAGTGCCGCGCCCATGAGGTCGATCAGGCTGACGCGCGCGCAGGCGCGGGCCGGCTCGCTCAGCGCGAGGTCGGGGCGGCGCGCGATCAGCGCGTAGTAGCCCTCGATCTCCGCGCGCAGATCTTCCGCGGCGGGCGTTTCCGCGAACACCGTCTGCGCGCGGCACCACTGCGTAAGGCGGGCCGCGACATCGACGCGCGCGCACAGCGCCTCGTAGGCCGAACCGCGCAGCACGATCGTGTGGCCACAGCCCTCGACCTGCGTGATGCCCTCGAACGACGCGCGCGGCGGCGTGAGCACCACGAGCCGCCGCTCCACCGGCACGCCGCGCAGCCGCAGGTCGCGCCCGTACGGAAACAGCAGATGGACGGCACGGTCGTCGAGCGTGGCCAGCAGCCGCGTGGCGCCGTGAAACTTCGCATGCTCGAGGTCGACGCCATCGCCCACGTCGACACGCGTGGACGCGTAGCGGAAGGGCGCGTTGTCGAGCCGGTAGACCACCTGCGTCCAGCCCGGCGGGGGCTGGCGGTTGGGCACGTCGATGTCGGTGCTCTCGAGCGCCAGCAGCGATGCGTGCCCGGTCACGTCGGCGGCGGCAGTCGACATCGGATCGGGAAAATCGTCAAATACGCGCGTTGCGGAATCTGGATATTCAGGGGCCTCGGCAGCGGGTAGCGTGCGCGGCGGGGAGAGTCTATAGGCCACCCGGCCGTGCCGGCCGGACATGAGAGCCCGATGCACAACGCCAGCCTGGGTCGCAGTTTGCGCGGTGCCCGCCGCACCCGTTTCGCCGTCGACGCCCGCGCCGCCTGCCGCGCGGCGCTTGCCTGCATCGCACTGCTGACAGGAGCCGCCGAGGCGCAGAACACACCCGACAGCGACGCCGCGCTCAAGCGCCTGCAGGCGCAACTGGCCGAGCAGCGCGCGCTGATCGAGGCGCAGCAGCGCCAGATCGACCGCCTGACGAGGCTGATCGAGGGAATGCCGGGTACAGCCGCGTCCGGCGCTGCGGCCTCGACGGCGAGCGCGGGCAGCCCCGCAAGTACCCCCGCCGCGAACGCACCCTCCGCCGCTCAGAGCAGCGCCGCCGCCGCCGCTGCGCCGGTGACTGCTGCGGCCACCGCGCCTGCGGCGCAGGCTGCGGCTGCGCCGCCCCCCCGCACGCCTGCCGTCATCGGCCGCTTCGAGGGCGTGTCGGTCACGCTCGGCGGCGCGGTGCGCACCACGGTGCTGTCGAGCTCGGCGCGCGCGCAGCCCGACGGCACGCCGTTCTTCCTGTTGCCGCGCGTGAGCGGCGACCAGGGCTCGACCAAGTTCGATGCGCGCTCGAGCAACCTGGCGCTCGGCATCGAGGGCCTGAGCTACGGCGACTACCGCTTCGGCGCGCAGATGATCTTCCAGCTATCCAACGGCAACCTGCTGTCGGGCGGCTACGGGGTCACGCCGTACCTGGCCTTCGTGGAGGCGCGCAACGACACCACCCGCTTCGCGATGGGTCTGCAGGAAGACGTGTTCAGCCCGCGCATTCCAAAGATGGTGGACAGCGTCTCGGCGCTGGCGGCCTCCGGTAATCCGGGTAACTCGAGTCGCGCGCAGTTGCGCGCCGAACGCACGGTGGCGCTGGGCGCGGGCGATCGCATCACGCTGGTGGGCGCGCTGTCGGACTCGCTGCCGCAGACGGTGGAGCCGGGCTTCGCGAAGATCACCGAAAACACGGGCTGGCCCAACATCGAGGCGCGGCTGGCCTGGACGCGCGGCGCGCCCGACGCGGCGGCCTGGGTGCCGTGGGCGGCGTCGGAGTTCGGGCTGTCGGGCGTGACCGGCCGCTTCCGCACCGTGTTTCCGTCCGGCGCGCGCAGCGCCTTCGACACGCGCTTCTGGGGCGTGGCGCTCGACGGCCGCATGCGCGTGGGCCAGCGCGCCGGCCTGCAGGGCGAGCTGTACGCCGGCCGCTCGCTCGGGCCCTACCTGGGCGCAATCCTGCAGACGGTCAACAGCGACACCGGACGCGCCATCGCCAGCCACGGCGGCTGGGGCGAGCTGGTCTGGTACTGGTCGCCGACTCTGCACTCGCATGCGGGCTATGGCATCGATCGCGCGCGCAGCGCCGACCTGCCGGCCGGCGGGCTGCTGCGCAACCGCACCGTGTTCGCCAACGCGATCTGGGACATCTCGCGCATGACGCAGGTCTCGATCGAAGGCACCTGGCGCCGCACCGACTATCTGGGCCTGCCCGCCAACAGCGGCGTGGGCCTGATGCTGGGCAGCGAACTTCGTTTCTAGTTTCTCCGGACAGGAGGCAGTCTTGGCTCATCGAATCGCAGCACTGCTGATCGCGGCGTGCATCGGCGCACCGGCGCTGGCGCAGAACGCCGATGCCATCTACTTCGGCGGCAACATCATCACCATGCAGGGCAAGGCGCCGCAGTACGCACAGGCGCTGGCGGTACGCGACGGCCGCATCGCCGTCGTGGGCGCGATGTCCGACGCCTTCCGGCTCAACGGCCCGTCGACGCGTCTGGTGAACCTGCAGGGCCGCACGCTGCTGCCCGGATTCATCGACACGCACGGCCACTTCATCTACTTCGGCAAGAACCTGATGGACGCCGACCTGTTCGGCAGCCGCGATGTGGCCGACGTGCTGGCGCGCATGAAGGCCCACGTGGCCAAGGTGCCGGCCGATGGCTGGATCGTGGGCATGGGCTACCAGGCGCGCGTGCTCAAGGAACAGCGCAGCCTCACCATCGAGGAGCTCGACAGCGTGTCGAGCGACCGCCCGGTGATGATCGTGGACTCCTCGGGTCACCTCGGGGCGGCCAACTCGGTGGCGTTCAAGCTCGCCGGCATCGGCCCCGACACCCCCGACCCCGAAGGCGGCGCCTTCGCCCGCAAGGCGGACCGCAAGTCGCTGGCCGGCCCGATGGAAGAGACCGCGCTCAACGCCGTGCGCTCGCGCCGGCCGCCGTTCAGCGGCGCCGCCGCCGACCAGGTGGCCACGGGTGCCGCGGCGCTGTGGGCGCGCTACGGCCAGACCACCGCGATGGAGTGCGGGCTCGGCCTCGGCAACGACGACATTGACCTCACGCGCAATGCGATCGACAAGCAGTTGCTGCCGATCGATCTGTTCATCTGCGCCAAGGACACCGTGGTCGATGCCACGGTCACCGCCGCGCAGCGCGTGGCGGCCGACTACGCCAACGCCGCCACCGGTAGCGTCAGCGAGCGGCAGTCGGCGCTGGTGGATGCGGCGCGCAGCGGCGCCGGCAGCACCGCCGCGCGGCTGCTGGCGGCCCGGCCCGATCTGGACAAGCGCTACGTCAACCGCGTGCGGCTCGGCGGCATCAAGTTCTGGCTCGACGGCAGCCTCGACACCGCGTGGTTCACGCAGCCCTACACGGTCAACCCGCCGGGCAAGACCGGCGTGTACCGCGGCTACCAGCAGGTGCCGGTCGAAGTGCTCGACGCCGCCTTCGACAAGTACTGGAAGACCAACCTGCAGCTGAACATGCACCTGAACGGCGACGCGGCGGCCGACCAGGCCATCAATGCGATCGAGAAGGCGATCCGCAAGCACGGGCCGAGCGATCACCGGCCGGTGTTCGTGCACGGCACCTACCTGCGGCCCGACCAGATCGCCAAGCTGCGCAAGATCGGCGCGATCCCGAGCTTTCTCACGTCGTCGATGGTCAGCGGCGGCGACAGCGTGGTCAAGATCTGGGGCGCGGCGCGCTCGGCAGCCGCCATGCCGGCCAACACGCTCTGGCGCATGGGACTGCCGTTCACGCTGTCGCACGATGCGCCGGTCACGCCGCAGCCGTGGATCCTGCCGCTGGTCGACGCCGCCGTGAACCGCACCACCGGCAGCGGGGTGGTGGTCGGCCCCAACGAGCGCATCTCGCCCTACGTGGCGCTGCAGGCCGTGACCTCGATGGCGGCGTTCCAGATCAAGGAAGAGAAGACCAAGGGCACGCTCGAAGCCGGCAAGCTGGCCGACATGGTGGTGCTCGAGAAGAACCCGCTGACGGTGGATCCGCGCAGCATCAAGGACATCAAGGTGGTCGAGACCATCAAGGAAGGCCGGACCGTGTTCCGGCTGCAGTGATGCGCAGGCCAGTACTCACCGCAAGGCGGGCCGCGCTGCTCGCGCCGCTGTTCGCCGCGCTGGCGCTGCTCACCACGCCCGCGCAGGCCTGCCCCATCTGCGCCACCGGCGGCGAGCTGACGCCGGCGCAGCGGCTGATCAACGCCGATCAGGTCCTGCTGCTCGCACCCGCGCCGCAAGGCTGGCAGACCCGCGCGGTGATCAAGGGCGAACCCGCTGCGCCCCCGGCCGCCGAGGCACTGCCCGTGCCGGCGCCCATCGCCATGCCGTCGTCGGCCTCCGGCCCCGTGCCCTGGCTTGCCGCCCGCGACCGCTACAGCGGCCAGTGGGCGCTATACGGTCCGGTCGGCGCCGATCACGCGCCGGTGCTGGCGCGCGCCGCCAGCGCGCAGCGCACCGCTGACATGCGCATCGAAGACTGGGTCGAACGCGTGCGCTTCTACGCGCCGTATCTGGAACACCGCGAACCGCTGCTGGCCGAGCTGGCCTACAGCGAGATCGCGCGCGCGCCGTACGCCGCCATGCGCAGCCTGCGCGGCACGGTCGATCCGGCGCAACTGGCGCGCTGGCTCGACGACCCGGCGCTCGCCGCGCGCGCGCCGCTGTACACGCTGCTGCTGGGCATTGCCGGCGACGCGCAGACCGTGCCGCGCGTGGAGCGCGCGCTGGCCGAGTCGCGCAAGACCCGCGTGCCGGCCGACCCGTCGGCGCTGATCTGCGCGCTGATCGAACTGCGCGGCCGCGACGCGCTGACACAGATCGAGCGGCTGTACCTGACCGACCGCAGCGGCGACCCGGCACAGGCTCGCGGCGCACTGCTCGCGCTCAGCGTGCAGGGTCAGGCCGATGGTGTGCTGCCGCGCGCCGACGTGATTGCCGCCTATCGCCGGCTGATCCAGCGGCGTCACCCGCTGGCGGGCCTGGCTGCCGCCGACCTGGCCGCCTGGCAGGCCTGGGAGGTCACGCCCGACTACGTGGCGCTGCTGAACTCTTCGACGCTGCACCCGGTGTCACGGGTGGCGATCGTCAGCTATCTGGAGCGCAGTCCGCATCCGGCGGCGAAGGG
>CAZTUT010000033.1:0-23940 GCA_964616395.1 uncultured Burkholderiaceae bacterium | reverse complement strand
GTGATCAAGGCCCTGGAAGCTCAGGGAATCTTGCCTGACCTGATTGCCGGAACCAGCGCGGGCAGCGTGGTGGGTGCGCTTTACGCGGCTGGGTTCAGCGGCTTCGAGCTACAGCGCCAGGCGATGCAGATGGATGAATCGACCATCGCCGACTGGACCCTGCCGACCCGGGGTGTGCTCCGAGGCGAGGCCCTGCAGGCGTTCATCAACAAGGCGGTCGACGGGCGTGCGATCGAACAACTGCCCCGACGGCTTGCGATCACGGCGACCGACCTGAAGACCGGCGAGCTGGCAGTGTTCGAGCGCGGAAACACCGGACAGGCGGTACGCGCATCGAGCAGCGTGCCAGCGGTGTTCCAGCCGGTGACGATCAATGGCCGGGAGTACGTCGATGGCGGACTGGCCAGTCCGGTGCCGGTTGCCCTGGCACGCCGGATGGGGGCGGACGTCGTCATTGCGGTGGACATCTCGAGCCGGCCTGCAACGCAGCCGCTGGGCGGCTCGATCGACCTGCTGCTCCAGACATTTGCCATCATGGGCCAGTCCATCGCCGCCCATGAACTGCGCGACGCCGACGTCGTGATCCGCCCGGCCCTGGGCAACACCAAAGGCACCGACTTTTCGGCACGCCATCTGGCCATTCTCGAAGGCGAGACCGCGGCGACCGCCCAGATGTCGTCCGTGCGACAGGCCATCGCAAGCGCCAGGCACCGCCTGTCAGAGCGCCAGCGCGCAGCGACCCCGCGCAGCTAAGGGCTGAACCAAAAGGTAAACCGCAACATGACTGCGCATGCGGTCTGCGGTGCGCGGTCCAGGTCAGCGAAGCACAGGCTCCGCCGCCTCCGGCATCAGAAGGCGCCTTGCGCCATTGAACCGGGCGCGCCAGTAGGCCGAGTCCACTTCCTCGACGCGCACCTGTCCTCGCCGCGACGGCGCGTGGACGAAGCGACCGTCACCGACATAGATGCCGACATGCGAGTTGGCGCCACCTCGGGTGTTGAAGAACACGAGGTCGCCGACCTCCAGCGCATCCCGCGCCACCGCGGCGCCAACGCGCGCCATGGCATCGGACGTTCGCGGCAGATCGATGCCGAGTACCGACCGCGCAACGAACTTGACCAGGCCGCTGCAGTCGAAGCCCCCCTTGGGGTCGTTACCGCCGAATCGATAGGGCACGCCAAGGTGGCTCAGCGCCTGCAGCGCGAAATCGGCACTTGCGGAGGTCCAATCCCATATCTGACCGCGCGACGCTGTCGGCTGGACGGCGGCCACCGCGGGAGAATCGGGAAGCGCGGACGGCTGCGCATGCAGCGGCGAGCAGACCGCGATCGCCAGCACGGCGGCCACGCTGCTTCGCCACACAGATCGCAGAAGTTCGCGTTGTCCCATCAAGGTCCTCAAGAAAGGCGCGAAATTAACCGAAAAGAGACGTTATGCCCAGTCCGATCGGCGCACGCAGCGGAAGTTCGCCGAATCGTCCGGCGCGCAGCGCGAGGCGATTGGGCTACATTCCTGTCTCGGCAATTCCGATCGGCCCGGGCGGGCTGTCCGGCAGGCAGTCCGACACCCGTTCGCGCGAGAATCGTCCGTGTCCACCCCGTCATTGAATTCCGACCCCTCCGCATCGAGCGCGCTGCGGCATCGGCTGCTGGTCGCCGACGCCTCGCGCATCGTGCGCACCTCGATCACGCAGCAGATCCGCGAACGCTTCGACATCCGGGAGGCCGTCGATGGCGAGGCCGCCTGGCAGGCGGTGCTGCTGGATGCCACCATCAAGCTGGTCGTTGCCGACCTCAATTTACCCAAGGTCGATGGTCTCGAACTGCTGACTCGCGTGCGCAGTTCGAAGGTGCAGCGCATCCGCGAAATGCCTGTGATCCTGCTGGCGGGCGATGACGACCTGAACGAACGGCAGCGGGCGCTCCAGATGGGTGCGACCGACTTCATCCTGAAGAGTGCCGCCGCGGGCGATCTGCTGTCGCGACTCAACGTGCTGGTCGACCTGTCGCGCACGCGCGAGGCCCTGATCGAGGCCCAGGCCACGCTGGAGTCAGCCCGGACGATCGACCCCGACACCGAACTGCTCAGCCTGCCCTTTTTCGACAAGCAGCTCGACAAGCTTCTGTCGTTCGCGCGCCGCAACCTGAGCGATGTGGCCATCATCTGCATCCGCGTTGAACTCGCCATGCCGCAGCAGCAGGGCTGGGAGGGTGAGTCCGAGCAGCGGATGAAGCTGGTCGGCCGCACGCTGGCGGCCTCGGTCCGGTTGGAAGACTTCGCGACCCGAAGCGGCAGCGATGAGTTCTGCGTCGGCACCCAGAGCACCGGGCTGTCCGGCGTGCTGCGATTCGCGGCCCGGCTGCGCAAGGTGCTCGAAAACGTCGAGGCCGCAGGGCCGGGCGTCGAGGTCTGGACCAGCATCGGCGTGTCCACGCTGTCGGAGGAGCTGCGCCGCAGCGCCGACGAATTGCGATCGCATGCGCAGAAGCGCGCGGTGCAGGCCCAGCAGAGCCGGGCGCGGCGTATCGTCCTGGGCGTGGCCGAGGGCGCGACGCTGCCGAGCAGCGAGCCGCAGGGCACCACGGCGGCGATGGATGTGAACCTGGCACTCGCGCTGCTGCAGGCCGGCCGCGCCGCCGAAGTCGCGCCACACGCCGCCTCGCTGCAAGAACAGATCGCGCCGCTGCTGCGCCTGATCCAGCACCAGAACGAGATTCAGCAGGCACCGGCCGGCGCCGGCGCACTCACCGAAAGCACCAATAACAACAGCTCACCGGCGGAGGGAAGTCACGATGACCACATACAAGGAATTTCACGGCCGCTCGATCAACGACCGTGACGCCTTCTGGGCCGAGCAGGCCCGCCTGATCGACTGGCACACGCCGCCGCAGCGGACGCTCGACTACAGCCGGCCGCCGTTCGCCAAGTGGTTCGTCGGCGGCACCACCAACCTGTGCCATAACGCGGTCGACCGGCATCAGTCCGGCCGGGCAGAGCAGGCGGCACTGATCTACATCTCGACCGAGACCGGGGAGGAGAAGACCTACACGTACAGGATGCTGTATCGCGAGGTCAATCGCTTCGCCGGCATCCTGAAGGGTCAGGGGGTCGGACGCGGCGACCGCGTGCTGATCTACATGCCGATGATTCCCGAGGCCGTGTTCGCGATGCTGGCGTGCGCTCGCATCGGCGCCATCCACTCGGTCGTGTTCGGCGGCTTCGCTTCGGTCAGCCTCGCCACCCGGATCGACGACGCGAAACCCAAGGTCATCGTCAGCGCCGACGCCGGGTCGCGTGCCGGCAAGCCGGTCCCCTACAAGCACCTTCTCGACGAGGCGATCAAGCTGGCCGCCCACCCGCCTCAGAAGGTGGTCATGGTCAACCGCGGCCTGGCCGAGATGCCGCTGGTGGCCGGCCGCGATCTGGACTACGCGGCGCTGCGCGCCGAGCACATGAACGACGAAGTGCCCTGCGAGTGGATGGAGTCGAGCGAGCCGAGCTACATCCTGTACACGTCGGGTACCACCGGCAAGCCCAAGGGCGTGCAGCGCGACACCGGCGGCTACGCGGTCGCGCTGGCTTCGTCGATGCCGCAGATCTTCTGCTGCAACCCGGGCGAGACCTTCTTCTGCACCAGTGACATCGGCTGGGTGGTCGGCCACAGTTACATCGTGTACGGCCCGCTGCTCAGCGGCTGCACCACGATCCTCTATGAAGGCACGCCGCTGCGGCCGGACGCAGGCATCTGGTGGAGCATCGTCGAGAAGTACCGCCCGGTGTCGATGTTTTCCTCGCCCACCGCGGTGCGCGTGCTGAAGAAGCAGGACCCGGCGCTGCTCAGCAAGTACGACCTGTCGAGCCTGCGGCTGCTGTTCCTGGCGGGCGAGCCGCTGGACGAGCCGACCGCGCGCTGGATTTCCGATGGCATCGGTGCGCAGATCATCGACAACTACTGGCAGACCGAGACCGGCTGGCCGATCCTGGCGATCCCGCGCGGCGTCGAGGCGCTGCCGTCGAAGTTCGGTTCGCCAGGTGTGCCATCGGCCGGCTACGACGTGAAGATCTACTCGGAGGTCGACGGCAGCATCGTGGGTAACAACGAGAAGGGCGTGGTCGGCATCGAGGGCCCGCTGCCGCCAGGATGCATGACCACGGTGTGGGGCGACGACGCGCGCTTCGTCAACACCTACTGGACGTCGGTGCCGAACCGGCAGGTCTACTCGACCTTCGACTGGGGCATCCGTGACGACGACGGCTATTTCTTTATCCTCGGCCGCACCGATGACGTGATCAATGTCGCAGGCCATCGGCTGGGCACGCGCGAGATCGAGGAGTCGATCTCCTCGCATCCGAACATCGCCGAGGTCGCTGTGGTCGGCGTGGCCGATCAGCTCAAGGGGCAGGTCGCAGTCGCCTTTGCCATCGTCAAGGACCCGGCCCGGATCGCCACGCCGGATCTGCGCATGGCGCACGAAGGCGATGTGATGAAGACAGTCGACAGCCAGCTGGGCGCGGTGGCGCGCCCGGCGCGTGTGCACTTCGTCAGCGCGCTACCCAAGACGCGTTCGGGCAAGCTGCTGCGCCGGTCGCTGCAGGCGATCTGCGAAGGCCGCGACCCCGGCGACCTGACGACGATCGAGGACCCGACCGCGCTCGATCAGATTCGCACGGCATTGAAGAGCTGAGTCCCGGGCAACAACACGCAGGGCATTGCGTCCTGAGCGCAGTGCCCTGCCCGGCCGACGCGCTCGATGCCACTGCGCGCGGCCCGGCGATCGCTGACCATCCGCACCCTCGGCCACACGCATGAACGAACTGATCACGCTGCCCTACCTCGCCGCCGGCGTGCTCGTCCCGCCGGTGTCGTTGCTGATGCTGGCCCTGCTCGGCTTGCTGCTCATGCGGCGCCGCCGCTGGCTCGGGGTCGCCCTGGCGGGCGTCAGCCTCACCGCACTGCTGGCGCTGAGCCTGCCCGCGCTGGCCATGCTGCTGATGGATCAAATCGAGCCGGCGCCGCTGCCCAACAGCCGCGCCACCGCGGGCGCCGGCGCGATCGTGATCCTCGCGGGGGGCATGACCTTCAGTGCCCCGGAGTGGGGTGGACAAACCGTCAGCACCGCCACGCTGCAGCGCGTCCGGTACGGCGCGGCGCTGGCGCGGGAGACGCGTTTGCCGATACTCGTCAGCGGCAGTGACACTCGGCCCGGCAGCCCGGGCGAAGCTGTGTTGATGCGAAATCTGCTGCGCGACGAGTTCGGGCTGCCGCCGCGCTGGGTCGAGGGCGAATCGCGCGACACCGCCGGCAATGCAACGCTGTCGGCCCGGATGCTGGCGGCCGAGCGCATCGGCACCGTGGTTCTCGTCACCAGCGCATTTCACATGCCGCGCGCGCAGCGCGTGTTCGAGAAGGCGGGCCTGCGGGTGATTGCCGCGCCGACCGGCTACTTCGGTCGCGCCGGCAGCCCGTTGAACTGGCGCCACTTCGTCCCCAGCGGCACCGCGCTTTATGTATCGTTCGTCGCCCTGCGCGAAATGGGCGGGCAACTGACCTATCGCATCCTCGGGCGCGACTGACGCCCTCACCGGAGTCCGACATGTTTACGAGAAAAGTCCTGAGCGCCGACGACGTAAAGCGCATCGCTGCCGCCGCCGAAGCCGAGGCCGTGCGCAATCAGTGGAACGTGACGATCGCGATCGTCGACGAAGGTGGACATCTGCTGGCGCTGCAACGCCTCGACGGCGCGCCGCCGATCTCGTCGTACATCGCACCGGAGAAAGCGCGCACCGCCGCGCTCGGCCGTCGCGAGACCAAGCTGTACGAAGATGTGATCAATCAGGGCCGCGTGTCATTCCTGTCGGCGCCCGTGCTGCAGGGCATGCTGGAAGGCGGCGTGCCGGTGATCGTCGACGGTCAGGTGATCGGCGCCGTTGGCGTCTCGGGCGTGAAGTCGAGTGAGGACGCGCAGATCGCCAAGGCCGGAATCGCCGCCCTCGGCTGACCGGTTGCCTCAGCGCGCCACGCCCGCGCTGTCGAGCGCCAGCCGCAAATTGGCGCGCGCGGCATCCTCGAAACGCGACCGCATCGGTGCAATGGCAAAGATCCGGTCACGGTCCAGCAGACGCCTGAAAAACGGCATGCGGCGCTGCTGGAACCGCTGCCAGGCCACGGCCTCGTCGGCGTCGTCGAACAGCGCGCGCTGCTCGGCAAACACCTGGCGCGAGAAAAAATCGAACTGCTGCGCCGACCCGCCGAGCCGGATCAGGTCCAGGTCAACGACGAGGCGGGCCGGCTCGCTGCTGGCGAGGTGCTCGGCCGTATCGACGATGATCGAACAGGCCATCTCGACCAGCCCGGGCGCCAGTCCCGAGCCCTGAACGCGGAGCAGTTGCGCTGACAACAATTCGTTGCTGCCACGCGCAGCACCCGGCACGTAAACCGCATCGTGATAAAGCAGCGCGAGCGCTTGCGCCGGGGACAGCGGCAGACAAAGCTGTTCCGATAGATCGAGCATCTCGCGCAGATGCTCGCGCCGGTGATAGTGCCGCTGCGGCTCGTCATAGCAACTCAGCACCTGCTCGATGCGGCCCGACGAAAAGCCGGCATCGATCAGCGCGCGCAGCGCGACATGGCCGGCACCGACGATCGGCGGTTGCGCAGGAATGGCAGCATCCATTCGCGTAATGCTACGAGGCGGCCGCATACCTCCGCCACGTGAATATTCCGCACAACCCGAGTTGCCCAACGGCGTGGCCAGCGCCCCGCATGCTGGGGACGCGCTCACCGCATCACAACAGTCAGCCCGCCTTCGGCGCCCAGGAGGGAGAACGCTTGTTCATGAAGGCGTCTACACCTTCCTGCGCGGCCTCATCGACCATGTTGCAGGCCATGGTCTGGCCAGCGAGCTGGTATGCGGCTTCGATACCCATTTCCAGCTGCTTGTAGAACATGCCCTTGCCCATCGCGATGGCCACCTGCGGCTTGGCAACAATCGCGCGGGCCAGTGACGCCACCTCGGCATCGAGTTGATCGGCCGGCACCACGCGATTGATCAGACCGCGCTCGCGCGCCGTGGCGGCATCGATGAACTCGCCGGTCACCAGCATCTCGAACGCCTGCTTGCGGCCGATGTTGCGCGACAGCGCCACGCTGGGCGTGGCGCAGAACAGGCCCACATTGATCCCGCTGACCGCAAACCGGGCAACGTCGGCCGCAACCGCCAGGTCGCACATGCCGACCAGCTGACAGCCCGCCGCGGTGGCGATGCCGTGGACGCGCGCGATCACCGGCTGCGGCATCGACTGCACTTTGAGCATCATTCGCGCGCAATCGGCGAACAGCTTCCGGTAGTAGTCGATCTGCGGCGATGCCTTCATCTGCTTCAGGTCGTGGCCCGCGCAGAACGCCTTGCCGGCCCCGGCCAGCACGACCACGCGCGCCGTCGTATCGGCAGCCACCGCATCGAGTTCGGCGTCCAGCGCTGCGAGCATCTCCTCGGAAAGCGAGTTGAACTGCTGCGGTCGATTGAGCGTGAGTCGTACCACGCCGTCGGACTGCTCGCGCAGCACGAGCGGCTCGCCAGCGCCATTCAGGTCACCCATATGCAGCTCCCACAAAGACAGTCCATGGATGGCGCGAGATTACTCCGGCGCACGAGCGGAGGCGCAAACCGTTGTGCGCGGTGATGCGTGGTCAGGCGGCAGGCGTCGATGCGCATCAGACATCGATCGCGCCAGCCGAGCGCGACTGCTGCCGCAGCACGTACTTCTGGATCTTGCCGGTACTGGTCTTGGGCAGCGCTCCGAGCACGACGCGCTTGGGCATCTTGAAGCCCGCCAGATGCTGCCGGCAGTGCGCAAGAAGCGCCTCGGCCGTCACCGGATCGCCATCGCGGACCTCGACGTACGCGCACGGCACCTCGCCCCAGCGTGCATCGGGCTGCGCGACCACGGCCGCCGCCAGTACCGACGGATGCCGGTACAGCACGTCCTCGACCTCGATTGACGAGATGTTCTCGCCGCCGGAAATGATGATGTCCTTGCTGCGATCCTTGATCCGCAGGTAGCCGTCGGGCTGAACCACCGCCAGATCGCCGGAGTGAAACCAGCCCCCGGCGAACGCTTCGCGGGTCGCGGCCTCGTTCTTCAGGTAGCCACGCATCGTGATGTTGCCGCGGAACATCACCTCGCCCATGGTCTGGCCATCGTGCGGCACTTCCTGCAGGGTCTCGGGGTCGAGCACCTTGACCGCCTCGGCCATCGGATAACGGACACCCTGGCGGCCGTTACGCGCCGCGCGCTCGCCGACGTCCAGCGCATCCCATTCGGGCTGGCGCGCGCAGACGGTGGCCGGGCCGTAGACCTCGGTCAGGCCGTACACGTGGGTCAGCTCGAAGCCCATCCGGTCCATGCCCTCGATCATCGAGGCGGGCGGTGCGGCGGCGGCAACCATCGCCCGGACCGGCTGCACCAGGCCGTGCTTGAACTCCGCTGGCGCATTGATCAGCATCGAGTGAACGATCGGTGCGCCGCAGTAGTGGCTGACGCGGTGCTCGCGCATCAGGTCGAAGATCAGCCGCGCATCCACCTTGCGCAGGCAGACGTGGGTGCCGGCCATCGCCGCGATCGTCCATGGAAAGCACCAGCCGTTGCAGTGGAACATCGGCAGTGTCCACAGGTATACCGGATGCTGCGGCAACGCCCACACCAGGATGTTGGACACCGCGTTCAGGTAGGCGCCGCGGTGGTGATAGACAACCCCCTTCGGATTGCCCGTCGTGCCCGATGTGTAGTTCAGCGCAATCGCATCCCATTCGTCATCGGGCGGCGACCACGGCGCCTGCGGATCGCCGCCGGCGATCCACTGCTCATAGTCGATGCCGCCAAGCGGCTCGCCGGGCCCCTCGCACCACGGATCGTTCACCTCGATCACATCGATCGGCTGAGGCAGTTGCGCCAGCGCCGCCCGCGCCACGGCCGAGAACTCGCGATCGACGATCAGCAGCTTCGCCTCGCCATGACCGAGCGTGAAGGCGACCGTGGCCACATCCAGCCGGGTGTTGATCGCGTTGAGCACGCAGCCGGCCATCGGGATGCCGAAATGCGCCTCGACCATCTCGGGCGTATTGGCGAGCATCACCGCGACCGTGTCGCCGCGCCCCAACCCGCGCCGTCGCAGCACGTCGCACAGTTGCCGGCTGCGCGCGTACAGCTCGCGCCAGCTGCGCCGCAGCGCGGTCTCGCCCAGCCCGTGGATCACCGCAGTGCGCTGCGGAAAAACACTGGCGGCGCGTTCCAGGAAGCCGAGCGGCGACAGCGCCGCGAAGTTGGCGGCATTGCGGTCGAGACCGCGGTCGTAAATCGAGGTGGGCATCGGCAACTCCTGAAAGGGGGTCTCGCAGCTCAGAGCTGCGCCAGCGTCTTCACGTGGGCCGCGACGCTGCGCGCCAGTGCGCTCAGGTTGTAGCCGCCCTCCAGCGTGCTGACGATGCGGCTGCGCGAATGCAGGTCCGCCACGTCCATCAGCTTGCGGGTGATGTACGCGTAGTCCGACTCCACCAGCCCCATCTGGCCGAGGTCGTCTTCGCGATGCGCATCGAATCCGGCGGAAATGAAGATCATCTGCGGCGCAAAGGCGTCGAGGGCCGGCAGCCAGGTCTGATCGACCAGCTCGCGCACCTTGTCGCCGCGCGTGCCGGCCGGGACCGGGATGTTGACCATGTTTTTCGCGGGATTGTCGGTGCCGGTGTACGGGTAGAACGGATGCTGGAAGAAGCTGGCCATCAGCACCCGGTCATCATGGGCCAGGATGTCCTCGGTGCCATTGCCGTGATGCACATCGAAATCGATCACCGCCACCCGCGACAGTCCGTGCACCTCCAGCGCATGACGCACACCCACCGCCACGTTGTTGAAAAAGCAGAACCCCATCGCCTGCGCATGGCGGGCATGGTGGCCCGGCGGCCGCACCGCGCAAAAGGCATTTTCGAGTTCGCCGCGCATCACGCAATCGGTCGCCTCGATGACCGCGCCCGCCGCGCGCAGCGCCGCATCCCAGGTGCTGGGGTTCATCGACGTATCGGGATCGACCGGCGCATACCCGTGCTTTGGTATCCTGTTCTCGAGTTGCGCGATGTAGTCCGGGTGATGGGCGCGCAGCAGCGCCTCGCGCGTTGCGGGCGGCGCATCGATAGGCACCAGATGGGGCAGCAGCCCCACCGCGATCAGGTGGTCCTGAATCGCCGCCAGCCGCTCCGGGCTCTCCGGATGCCACGACCCCATCTCATGCGACGCGCAGCTACTGTGAGTGACATAACCGGTATGCACGCGTTCTCCTCGATTTGCCTGTCTCGCCGCGAACGGCAAAGGATGTTCCGTCGTCTGCCGGACCTCAACCCTCCCGTCTGACTGCGTGTGCAGCAGACGCAGTCACACCGCCCTCCAAGCGATGCCGAAATGAGTCTAATGCTTGAAAAATTCCGCCAGTGCGCCGCGCAGATCGAGACTGTGATCATCGGCAAGCAGTCGCAGATCCGGCAGAGCCTGACCTGCCTGCTGGCCGGCGGCCATCTGCTGATCGAGGACATACCGGGCGTCGGCAAGACCACGCTGGCGCACGCCATTGCGCTGTCCCTGGGCCTGCCGTTCCGTCGCCTGCAGTTCACCAGCGACCTGCTGCCGTCCGACGTGATCGGCGTCTCGGTCTACGACCGAACTGACGGCCGATTCGTGTTCCATCCGGGCCCGATCTTCAGCGAGGTGCTGCTGGCCGACGAGATCAACCGCGCCAGCCCGAAGACCCAGAGCGCACTGCTGGAGGCGATGGAAGAGGCGCAGGTTTCGATCGACGGCGTGGCGCGCCCGCTGCCCCAGCCATTTTTCGTGATCGCGACCCAGAACCCGCTGCATCAGGTCGGCACGTTCCCGTTGCCGGAGTCACAGCTGGACCGCTTCCTGATGTGCATCAGCCTTGGCTACCCGGATCGCGCCGCGGAACTGGCGCTGCTCGCCGGTGAAGCGCGCCGCGACCTGCTCAAGTCGCTCAAGCCCTGTGCCCGCGGCGCCGATCTGCTGGCCGCGCAGATGACGGTCAAGCGCGTATTCGCCTCGCGTGCGCTGCTGGAGTATGTGCAGGCGCTGCTTGCGCACAGCCGGGACTCCGGCCGCTACGCCGAAGGCCTGAGCCCGCGCGCCGGGCTGGCGCTGCTGGCCGCTGCCCGCGCGTGGGCCTGGCTCGACGGCCGCGATCACCTGATCCCGGAAGACATCCAGAACGTGCTGCCAGCCGTTGCCGGTCATCGGCTGCATGGCGCGCAGCGCGATGGCGCGCCGGCGCTGCACGGCCGCGAACTCGTCACGCGGCTGATCCAGTCCGTGCCGGTCTGACCGGCCGGCCGCGGTCATCTTCGCCAGCATCGGGACCGCCGTGCGCCTGTCGCTGCTCCAGCCGCTGCTGCTGCGCCTGGATCACTGGATCGCCAGCCGCCGTGGGGTCGAACACGGCGAGGTGCTGCTTGATCGCAAGCGCGTCTACATCCTGCCCACACGCGCCGGGTTGGTGTTCGCCATCGCCGCCCTTGTTCTTCTCGTGGGCTCGATCAACTACCAGTTGCAACTCGGCTTCCTGCTCACCTTTCTGGTGGCCAGCATGGCGCTGGTCGGCATGCATCACACGCACCGCAACCTGGCACGCGTAACGCTTGCGAGCCGGCCATCGCCACCGGTGTTCGCCGGTGACCTCGCGCTGTTCGAGATCCAGATCGCCAATGCCACCGCGGAGCCACGCTACGCGCTGTGGGTCGAACCGATGCAGCGCAGCCCGCGCGGCGACGCCCAGGTAACGGCAAACGCGCTCGACCTGCCGGCCAGCAGTGCGCGCATCGCCCGCATCGGCGTGCCGGCGCTGCAGCGCGGCCGGCTTGCGTGCCCACGGCTGCGCATCGCCACCCGTTTCCCGCTCGGCCTGTTCGAGGCCTGGGCGCACTACTCGCCGGCACTGTCGCTGGTGGTCTACCCGAAGCCGGAAGACGGCGCACCGCCGCTGCCCGCCGCCGGCGGCGCGGGTCGGGAAGGCGGCAGCGGCACGGGCAGCGGCGATGACTTTGCCGGCGTGCGTCCGTATCAGGCGGGCGATCCGCAAAAGATGATTGCGTGGCGGCTGGCGGCGCGCTCCGACGAGCTGTCGGTCAAGCTGTTCGAGGCGGCCGCCGGCACCGAGTTGCTGCTCGACTTCGACGCCCTGCCACGCGCGCTCGACACCGAGGCGCGGCTGTCGCGGCTTGCGCGCTGGGTGCTGGCCGCCGAGGCACTACATCTTCGCTATGGGCTGCGCCTGCCCGGGCTGACGATTGCGCCGGACAGCGGCGCAGAGCAGCACGACCGCTGTCTGACCGCGCTGGCGCTGTACCGGGGGGCGCCGGAGCGCAAGCCATGACCACGTTCGGCGCAAAGGCCCGCCAGTTGCTGTCGCTGCCTGCGGCGGCGGCCACACTTCTCGCGCCTCAGGCATCGAGCGCTGCGCGCGAGCGGCGCGACGTTTTCGCGCTGCTGCTGGCGATTGCACTGGTGGTCGTGCCGCACTTCGAGCACCTGCCGCTCTGGTCATCCGGCGTGCTGTCTGCGCTGTGGCTATGGCGGTTGATGCTGGCGCTGAATCAGCGCCCTTTGCCCGGCCGGCTGGCGCTGGTTCCGCTGCTGGTTGCGGTGATCGCCGCCGTCTGGTTCGAGCATCGCACGCTGCTCGGCCGCGATGCGGGCGTCAACTTCCTGCTGATGCTGCTGGCGCTCAAGCTGCTGGAACTGCGAGCACGGCGCGACATCTTCGTGGTCGTGTTCATGGCCTTCTTCATCCTGCTCACGCAGTTCACCTACGGACAGGGCATCGTGGTCGCGCTGATGACACTGGCCGCCGTGATGCTGCTGTTCGCGGTTCTGGTCAGCGTCAACCTCGCGGACAACGATCTGACCACGGGCGCCAAGTTGAGGCTGGTGGGCACGATGCTGCTCAAGGCAGTTCCGCTGACTGTCGCGCTGTTCGTGCTGTTCCCGCGCCTGACCTCGCCGTTATGGAGCATGCCGGCCGACAGCACGACCGCGCGCAGCGGCCTGTCGAGCACGATGAGCCCCGGCAACATCGGCCGGCTGCTGGAGTCCGACGAGATCGCATTCCGGGCGCTGTTTGCCACCGCGCCGCCACCGCCAGAGCGCCTGTACTGGCGCGGACCGGTGCTCGGCCTGTTCAACGGCCGTACCTGGACCCCGCGCAGCGCCGATGGCCGCGCCAGCGCTCCGGCACTGCGCGTCCTCGGCACCGAGGTCGCCGACTACACGATCACGCTGGAACCCACGCGGCGCGACTGGCTGTTCGCACTCGACATGCCGGTGGATGCCTCGGGTGCCGCCGACCTGTCGCCACGGCTGCTGCCCGACGGGCAACTGGTCGCCGGCCGGCTGCTGAATGAGCGGGCGCGCTACCGCCTGCGCTCGGTCACCGAGTTCCGTCTTGGCGAGAACGAGACGCCACTTTCGCTGCAGGCCTGGCTCCAGTTGCCACCGGGCTTCAATCCACGCACGCTCGAACTCGCCGTGCAGTTGCGGCGCGAGGTGCCGGGCGCGATGCAGTCGCGTGCCGCCGATGCTGCGCTCGTCAACGAGGTGCTGCGCCGGTTCAACCAGGAAAAGTTCGTCTACACGCTGCAGCCGCCCACGCTCGGCCGCAATTCGGTTGACGAGTTCCTGTTCGACACGCGCGCCGGGTTCTGCGAGCACTACGCATCGGCGTTCGTGGTGCTGATGCGCGCACTCGACATCCCGGCGCGCGTGGTCACCGGCTACCAGGGGGGCGAATACAACCCGGTCGACGGTTTCCTGACGATCCGGCAGTCCGATGCGCATGCGTGGGCCGAGGTGTGGCTGGCGGGCCGCGGCTGGGTCCGCGTCGATCCCACCGCCGCGGTGGCGCCGGAGCGCGTGCAGCGCGGCGGCGCCCCCCGCACGACAACAGCCGCTGGCGGCGCCGCGCCGGTCTTCGGCGAGCAGGCGTTCAACTTGATGCGTGCGGTCCGCTTCCGCTGGGAAGCACTGGAAAACGGCTGGAACCAGTGGGTGATCTCCTATTCGCAGGAGCGACAGCTCAAGCTGCTCGACGCGCTCGGCCTCGTGCCCGATGTACGGACTCTGGCCATTGTTTTTGCGGTTGTCATCAGTGTGATTCTGGCGATCCTTGGCATCCTGTCGCTTCGCTATCGCAGCGAACGCGATCCGCTCGGCGAACTGCTATCCGAAATGCGCCAACGACTGGCCGCTGCAGGCATCGACGTACCGGACCATTGGGGGCCACGCGCGATCCGCGCAGTCGCCGCCCCCCGGCTCGAGCCCGGGACCCGCGCCGAGACCGAGGCGCTGCTCGAATCGATCGAGCAACTCCGGTACGCGCGCCCGAACGCGGCCCAGTCCGCAGCGACTCGCCAACTTCGGCGACGAATTCGGCGCTATCGTCCGGTACTGGCCTAGCGACGGTGCCAGGCCTTGGACAGACGCTGGACCGCCCGATCAACCCCGTCAGGCACGCACGCCCAACCGACGCCATGCGCAATCGCCGCTTGCCGCAGCAGGTGAGTCCCTCTCGATTGCAGTCACGCCGCCGTTTGCTGATGGCGGGCGCAAGCGCCGCGCTGTTGCCGTTCGTGCCGCCGCTGCGCGCCCAGAGCAGCAGCGCACTACCCTACCCTCAACGCCCCGAGGTGCGCGAGTTCATCGATGAACTCGTGCAGCGCCACGGACTGGACCGCAGCTTTGTCGAGCGCGCATTTGCCCAGGCCCGCTACTCCCCGCAGGCCGAGCGCCTGACTACGCCGAGCACACAGCCCGCCGCGGCGCGCAACTGGACCGACTACCGGACCCGCAACGTCGACGAGTTGCGCGTTCGCGAGGGCGTGCAGTTCATGCGCGACCTGCGCCCGGCGCTGGCGCGCGCGACCGAGCGCTTTGGCGTACCGCCCGACATCGTCGCCGGCATCATCGGCATCGAGACCGTGTTCGGCCGCAACACCGGCAGCTTTCGCACGATCGACGTGCTGCTGACGCTCAGCTTCGACTACACGCGGCGCGCCGCGATGTACCGCGAAGAGCTCGCGCATTTCCTGTTGCTGTGCCAGCAGCAGGGGACCGATCCGCTGGCGCCACGCGGTTCGTTCGCCGGCGCGGTGGGCCTGCCGCAGTTCATGCCCGGTTCGATTCGCCGCTGGGCGGTCGACTTCGATGGCGATGGCCGGATCGACCTGAGCCGCAGTCGCGAAGACGCGGTCGGCTCGGTCGCAAGCTTTCTGGCCGCCCACGGATGGCAGCGCGATCTGCCGGTGCAGTTACGGGCGCGCGCCTCGGCTGACGCCGCGGCGTCGCTCGGCGGCGGCATCGAGGCGCTGGCACGCTGGCGCGACGCCGCCGCGCTCGGCATTACGATCGACGGCAGCCTCGACCCGGACACCCGCGTGCTGCTGCTCGATCTGCCGTTCCGTTCGCCGTCCGGCGAAGCTGGCGTCGAATACCGGGTGGGCACCGTCAACATGCAGGCGCTGCTGCACTACAACCGCAGTTACTTCTACGGCGCGGCGGTGGCCGACCTGGCGGGCGCGATCCGGCTGCGCGCCAGCGCCTGACCCGCCCTCGCAGCGCGGTCAGGCAAAGTCGGGCTGCCGCTCCGGCCGCGCCGCCTCGAAGGCCGTCACCTGCATGCAGTGGTCGAAGATGCGCATCAGCGTCGGCACGTGGTCGAGCCGGCAATCGAAGCGACGCGCATTGAAGATCTGTGGCACCAGCAGCACATCGGCCAGCGTCACCTGATCGGCCAGCATGAAGCGGCTGCTTCGGCCCTCGGCCAGCACAAAGGCTTCGAGCTGCGCCAGTCCGCGCTCCACCCAGTGGCGGTACCAGCCGTTCTTCTGGTCCTCGCTCAGCGACAGGTCGCGCACCAGGTAGCGCAGCACGCGCAGGTTGTTCAGCGGATGGATCTCGCAGGCCACCGACAAGGCGGCTGCGCGCACGTAAGCGCGCAACTCCGGTTCGTGCGGCAGCAGCGGCGGCTGCGGGTAGCGCTCCTCCAGATACTCGATGATCGCCATCGACTGCGTGAGGCGGGTCGTGCCGTGCTCAAGCACCGGCACCAGTTCGGCCGGATTCATGCGGGCGAAGCCCTCGGCGAACTGGTCGCCCTTGACCAGGTTCACCGGCACCGGCTCGAACGGCAGCCCCTTCAGGTGCAGCGCGATGCGGACGCGGAACGAGGCGGACGAGCGGGCGGCGCCATGCAGCCGCAGGGCATCGGAGGTCGAGGTCATGGTCACTTCCGGTCAGGTCACCGCGGTGCGATTCGCCGCCGCGCGCGGATTCAACGTGGCTTGCTTCAATTCGGCTCGGCTTGAGGTCAACCAATGTACTGCACCAGCCACAGCGAAATCGCGGGTACCAGCAGCAAGAGCAGCAGCCGCAGCAGGTCGGCCGCGACGAAAACCAGCACCCGCCGGTAGATCGCGCCCATCGGCACATCGATGCCGACGCTGCGGGCGATCCCCTGCACCACGTAGACGTTCAGGCCCACCGGCGGCGCAATCAGACCGATGTTGACCACGCACAGCACCAGGATGCCAAACCAGATCGCCTTGGCCTCGGGCGCCAGGCCAAGCAGGTCGAGGCCCATCACCGCAGGCAGCAGCACCGGCAGCGTCAGCAGCAGCATCGATAGTTCATCCATCACGCCGCCGAGCACGATGTAGAAAACGAGGATGGCTGCCACCACCAGCAACGGCGGGACGTTCAGATGCGAAACCAGATCGGCGATGCGGGCCGGCATCTGGGTCAGCGCCAGCGCGCTATTGAGCATGTCGGCACCGACGAAGATCATGAAGATCATCGCGGTCGCGCTGGCCGTGGCCAGCAGCGCACCGCGCAGCGCGGTCCAGCCAAGTTCGCCCCGCGCGATCCCCGCCACCAGCGTCAGCAGCGCACCGACGGCGGCGCCCTCGACGGCCGTGAATACGCCGCCATAGATGCCGCCGAACACGCCGCCGAAGATCGCCAGCACGGGCCAGACACCGAGCAGGCTGCGCACGCGCTCGCCGCCGGGCTGCGTGGGCTCGGCCGGCCCCGCGGCCGGATCGCGCCGGCACACCAGCCAGATCGCAGCGCAGTATCCGGCCGCTGCGAGCAGGCCCGGCAGCAGCGCCGCAGCGAACAGCTTGGCGATGTTCTGCTCAGCCACGATCGCGTAGATCACCAGCACGACCGAGGGCGGAATCAGGATACCCAGCGTGCCGCCTGCCGCGACCGTGGCACAGGCCAACGCCGGGTCGTAGCGGACGCGCTTCATCTCCGGCAGCGCGACCTGGCCAATGGTGGCGGCCGTCGCCACCGAGGACCCGCACACCGCGCCGAAGGCCGCGCTTGCGATCACGCTTGCCTGCGCCACGCCGCCGCGCCGATGACCGACCAGCGCCGATGCAGCGCGAAACAGCGCGCGCGACAGGCCGCCGGCCGACGCGAACTGGCCCATCAGGATGAACAGCGGCACCACCGACAGGTCGTAAATCGAAAAGCGCGCAAACACCAGGCCCTTGAGCGAGGCGAGCCAGGTATCGGCGCCAGCAAGCCACGCATAGCCGATGGCGCCGGGCACGAACATCGCAACCCAGATCGGTACTCGCAGCGCCATCAGCACCAGCATGGCGCCGAACATCAGCAACGCGGTGAGCGTCTGGGCATCCATGCGAGTCGAAGCGCTGTCGTGCTCAGGCCGGATTGGCCGAGCGCGCGATCGGCGCCAGCGCAGCGCGCAACGCGATCAGTCCCGACAGCAGCAGGCCCGGCACCAGGCACAGGTAGGCGATCCACATCGGCAGGCCAAGCAGCATCGTGGTCTCGCCGGCCGCGCGCATGTCGGCCACGCCCACCGCCGTGCGCGCCGCCAGCAGCAGCATCACCGCAGCCAGCAGCAGTTGTCCGGCGCGATCGAGCCGCCGCTGCGTGGCGGCGGTCGTCCGCTGCGTAAAGAAATCGACCCGCACGTGCGCATCCTGCGTCTGGCACCAGGGCAGAAAGAAGGCGATTGATGCCACGCAGGCGAGTTGCATCAGTTCGACGTCACCGAGGATCGGCGCGTCAGCCAGCCAACGGCCCGCGATCGAGACCACGCACACCAGCGCGGCGACCAACAGCACGAGGCCGCCAACCAGCGCCAGGCCGGCGGCAGCCCGACCAAGCGCCCGGCCGATCACCGTGGCGCTGCCCGCGTCGGCCCGGCGGCGGCTGGCTGGGCTTTCGCGTATTGCGCAATCAGCGCGCGCGCGTCGGTCAACAGCGCATTGCCGTCAAGCCCGCGGCGATTCATGTCGGCGATCCAGTCCGCATACAGCGGGCGCGCGGCGCGATCCCACTGCGCGAGTTCAGTCGCGGGAATCACGTTGATTTGGTTGCCGCGATCGGTCGCCAGCTTGCGCGCCGCAGGCGCGGAGCCGTCCCACAACTGACCCAGTTCACGCGCCAGCGCCAGGCCGCTGTTGTCGTCGATCACCTTGCGCAGGTCGGGCGGCAGGCCGTCGTAGGTCTTGCGATTCATCGCGTACAGGAAGACCGCGGTGTACAGCGCCGGCATTGCCGCATCGGTCTCGCTGTGGAAGCGCACCATCTCGTGCACCTTGATCGACGGCACGACCTCCCAGGGAACCACGGCGCCATCGATCACGCCCTTGGACAATGCATCGGCCACCTGCGGCACCGGCATCGACACCGGCGTGGCGCCAAGGCGCGCCAGCAGCCGGTTGGTCTGGCGCGTTGGCGCCCGTACCTTCATGCCCTTGAGGTCCGCCAGCGCCCGCACCGGGCGATCGCGCAGGTGCAACTGGCCATTGTCATGCACGTGCAGCACCAGCGGCTTGACCGCGTCGAACTCCTTGAGGGCATGGCGCGTGTAGAAGGTCCACAGCGCCTGCGAGGCAGCCGTGGCGTTCGGCGCGATGAACGGCAGTTCAAACACCTCGGTGATCGGGAAGCGGCCGGCGGTATAGCCCGGCAGCGTCCAGACGATATCGGCAACGCCATCGCGCACCTGGTCGAACAGTTGCGGCGGCGTGCCGCCGAGCTGCATGGACGGATAGATCTGGCACACCATCCGGCCCTGACTCTGCGCGCGGATGCGCTCGCACCAGGGCACGATGAACTTCGAATGCGTGATCGATGACGTGGGCAGGAAATGCGCAACCTTCAGGGTCACCTGAGGCGCTTGCGCCTGCACCGCCGGGACCGCAACACCCAGGGCCAGCGCCAGCGCCACACCCCGGGCAGCCAACCTCACTGTCCGCCGCAAATCAACCGCGATCATCATCGTCGCCCTGTAAAGATCCGAAAGTCCGCTCAGGCCGAGCCCACGCGCAGCCGCAGCGTTCCCACGCCGTCGACCCCGCCTTCCATCAGGTCACCTTGCTGCACCGCCGCCACGCCCTCGGGCGTACCGGTGTAGATCTCGGCGCCGGCCTTCTCATCGAAGTACTTGCACAGGTGCTCGCTGGTCTCGTTCACGTTCCAGATCAGCTTGGAGACATCGCTGTCCTGGCGGGTCGCGCCATTGACCTTCAGCCAGATATGCGCCGAGGTGACGATGCCGGTGGCCGAGACCGGACGGATCGGCGAGATCGGCGCCGATGCATCGAAGCCCTTGCCGACTTCCCACGGCCGGCCCTGCTTCTTGGCCTCGCCCTGCAGGTCGCGACGGGTCATATCCAGCCCGACCGCATAGCCCCAGATGTAGCTCGGCGCATCGGCGGCCGCGATGTCGCGTCCCTTCTTGCCGATGGCCACCACGAGTTCGATCTCGTGATGCAGGTTCGAGGTCTGCGACGGATACGGCAGGACGCCGGTCTTGCCATCCGCCACGGGAAGCACCGCATCGGCCGGCTTGCCGAAAAAGAACGGCGGCTCGCGTCCGGAGAAACCCATCTCCTTGGCGTGCTCCTCGTAGTTGCGGCCAACGCAGTAGATCCGGTGAACCGGAAACAGGTCGGTCGTGCCGACAACGGGAACAACCACCTGGGGCGGAGCGGAAAAGACGTATGCCATCGAAGCCTCGGAAAAATGCCGCGAAGGCGCGGCGATCACAGCCATGCAGACAAGGCGCGATTGTGCCGTCAATCCGGCGCCGGATGCGGCCGCACAGTACGAAGGCCGTGCCGCAGCGGGCGACCCACGCGGCGCGCCCGCGCACGACCTGCGGCACGGCGCAGACTTGAATTCGCTAGCCGCCCGGCCGGGTCACACGACCGATCGCACGCGAAAGCAGAATCACCGGCAGCACGCCCGCCAGCACCAGCGTCAGCGACGGCAGGGCCGCCTCGCCGAGCCGCTCGTCGGCAGCCATCTGGTAGGCGATCACCGCCAGCGTGTCGAAGTTGAACGGCCGCAGCACCAGCGTGGCCGGCAGTTCCTTCATCACATCCACGAACACCAGCAGCGAGGCTGCCGCCAGCGACGGCGCCAGCAGCGGCAGATGCACGCGTCGGAACACTTCGGTCGGTCCCGCGCCCAGCGATCGCGCCGAGGCGTCCATGGTCGGCGTGATACGCGCCAGCCCCGCCTCCACCGGCTGATAGGCGACCGCGAAGTAGCGGACCAGATACGCGTACAGCAGCGCAAACACGGTTCCCGTGAGGAGCAGTCCGGTGCCGGCGCCGATCAGCGACTTCAGCCAAGCGTCGAGCGCATTGTCGAACGCCGCCAGCGGCACGAGGATGCCAACCGCGATCACCGCGCCCGGGACCGCATAGCCCAGGTTCATCGCCCGCGTGGCCAGCGCCACGGCGCGACCCGACCGGCCGGCCGGCATCAATCGCTGCGCGTAGGCAATTCCGAGCACGAAAACAAGCGTCAGCGCCGCCGCCGCCGCGGCGATCGACAGGCTGTTGACGAGCCAGCCCAGGTAGCGAGAGAGATCGATCTCGCCGAGCGCCGGCCAGAGCAGCCTCAGCAACAGCAGCACCGGAAACACGAAACCCAGCGCCAGCGGAATGCAGCAACCGATGAACGCGGCCACCGATGCGCGGCCTTCGAGCGCACGCCGAGGCGCCGGACGCGCCGAGTTCGGCGGCGAGAAGAAGCGCGCGCGACCGCGCAGCCGCAGCTCGATCGCCATCACCACGATCACCAGCACCAGCAGCACCGCTGCCAGCTGGCTGGCAGCGATCCGGTCGCCGAGCGAGTACCAGGCCCGATAGATCGCGGTGGTGAATGTCTGCAGGCCAAAGTACGCAGCCGCGCCATAGTCGGCCAGCGTTTCCATCAACGCCAGCAGCGCGCCGGCCGCCACGGCCGGCCGGGCCAGCGGCAGATTGACCTTCAGCCAGGTTTGCCAGGGCGACAGCCCGAGGCTGCGTGCCGCATCGGCCATCGCCGCCGTGCGCGCCAGGAATGCCGTGCGCGCGAGCAGATACACGTACGGATACAGCACGACCGTGAATACGAACGCCGCGCCCGGCACTGAGCGGATCTCCGGAAACCAGTAGTCGCCCCGGCTCCAGCCAAAGGCAGCGCGCAGCCACGACTGCAGCGGCCCGGAGAACTGCAGGAAATCGGTGTACGCGTAGGCGACGATGTAGCCCGGCATCGCCAACGGCAGCAGCAGCAGCCATTCGAACGCGCGCCGCCCGCGGAACTCGTGCGCAGCCACCAGCCACGCCGAGGTCGTGCCCAGCACGATCACACCGGTCATCACCAGTGCCGCCAATGCGCCGGTCTCGGCCAGCGCACTTGGGATCACGGTGCTGCTCAGGTGGTTCAGCGTCTCGAGCGAGCCATCGGCGCGCAGAAAACTGGCAAACACACCGAACACCGGCAATGCAACCAACAGTCCGCACAGCAGCGCCAGCGCAATCACCGCCCCGCCGCGCTCGGCACGGCCGGCCGCCGCCGCTTGAAGAGCGGGCGCACCCGGGTTCATCGCGCCGCCCTGCCGAAAGCGCGCGAACTGCGGAGAACCGCTGAGCCCGGACTAAAGACCATGTAGCGAATGCGCCTATACTTGATGCAAATGAGAATTATATGCATTTAGACTACGGATCGTTGTCAGCCCACGGCCAGATCGCGGCCCGATGCCTGTCACTCGCCCGACAACTCACGCACTGACGCGCCCCATCTGACGGCCATGACTGAAGCCCCCCGCGCCACGCTGCTGTCGATCGACGGCCTCACGGTCCGCTACGGCCCGGGCGCGCCGGTGATCGACACGCTGTCGCTCGATCTTGCCGACGGCGACATCGGCTGCATCGTCGGCAGCTCCGGCTGCGGCAAGACCACGTTGCTGCGTGCGATCGCTGGCTTTGTGAGCATCGACAGCGGCGCCATCAGCATCGACGGCGCATGCGTGAGCGGCCCGCGCTTCAACGTCGCGCCCGAGAAGCGCGGCGTTGGTCTCGTGTTCCAGGACTACGCGCTGTTCCCGCATCTGCGTGTGATCGACAACGTGGCGTTCGGCCTGCGCAAGGCCTCGGCCGACGCGCGCCGACAGCGCGCTGCGGACATGCTCGATCTGGTCGGCCTGTCGGCACACGCCGCCCGCTATCCGCATGAGCTTTCCGGCGGCCAGCAGCAGCGCGTAGCGCTGGCCCGCGCGCTGGCGCCCTCCCCGCGGCTGCTGCTGATGGACGAGCCGTTCTCGAATCTCGATGTGGAGATGCGCGAGCGGCTCGGCGCCGAGGTGCGGCGCATCCTCAAGGCCAGCGGCACCACCGCGGTGCTGGTCACGCACGACCAGCAGGAAGCGTTCGCGATTGCCGACCGCATCGGCGTCATGCACCGCGGCCGGCTGGAGCAGTGGGATCGGCCCTACGAGCTGTACCACCGGCCGGCCACCCGCTACGTGGCCGATTTCATCGGCGAAGGCGTGTTCCTGCCCGCCACCGTGCTCGACCCGCAGCGCGTGGCCATCGAGCTGGGCGAGTTGCGCGGCGACATTCCGCTGCCGTGCCAGCAGGGCTGCGGCACCTGCGGCCGCGGCTGCCACGTGGACGTGCTGCTACGCCCCGACGACGTGGTGCACGACGACAGCAGCGCAATGACCGCCGAGGTCGTGCGCAAGGTATTCCGCGGCGGCGATTTCGTCTACACGCTCAAGCTCGACAGCGGTCGCGAAGTGCTGGCGCTGGTACCCAGCCACCACGACCACGGCATCGGCGAGCGCATCGGCATCCGCCTCGACGCCGACCACGTGATCACGTTTGCCAGCACACAGATGCCCGTCGCACAGCCTGCCTGACGCCGCAGCCTATAATCCGCGTCGCTTCAACGGCAGCAGCAAATCAGGAGAGATGGCCGAGCGGTTGAAGGCGCACGCCTGGAACGCGTGTATAGGTGAATAACCTATCGTGGGTTCGAATCCCACTCTCTCCGCCAGCGCCCACAGACTAAGCCATTGATCTGTAATGGATTTCTAGTCGTACGCTTTCCGAGTTACCCGCTTTCTTACCCGCTTCGGCTTTTGGTCGCGCCTATCGGGCGACTGCTCCTGGACTCGCGCGCGTGAGCAAGCCACGTTGCCAGTCGCAGGCCGTCAATCCAAAGCGATCAGACAAGCGACCTACTTTCCAGCACTGCTGATTTCGTCGACCAGCGACTTGAAGCGTTCGAAGAGCTTGCGCTCTTGCGCATCCGTAAACGACCGAGGCGGCAGGTTGGCTGGGTCAAGGTCTTCGATCAGCATCATCCACGGCTCTACTTTGAAAACCGCCGCTAGCCCTTCGATTGTCTCGAGATTGGCCGAGACATCTGCGCGGCGGGCACGTTGAATTGCGCCCTCAGATACACCGCTGGCCTGCGATAGGCGGCGATTGGCCCACTTCCCGGCCGTCATAAGCCGGTTAACGTTAGCCGCCAAGATATGTGCAGTACTCGCTTTTTTTGTCATCGCGC
>CAZTUT010000032.1:21628-24059 GCA_964616395.1 uncultured Burkholderiaceae bacterium | reverse complement strand
GCGATCATCGACCACACCGGCACGCCGTTGGCGGCGACCGTGGCGGCGATCTGCTCCGCCTCCTGCACCGGCACCCGCGGATCGTTGCGGCCGTGCACGATGAACATCGGTACCTTGATCTGGCTGGCGTTGGTCAGCGGCGAAATCTTGGTCAGGAACTTGCGCATCTCCGGGTGGCGCTCGTCGCCGTATTCGGAGCGCCGCAGGTCACGCCGGTAGCTCTCGGTGCGCTCCAGGAAGCTGACGAAGTTGGAGATGCCCACCGCCGGAATCGCACCGCGGATGCGGTTCGAGTAGTGGACAGCGACCGCGTTGGCCATGTAGCCGCCATAGCTGCCGCCCTGGACCACGACGCGCGAGGCGTCCAGATCCGGCTGCTGCGCAATCCAGTCGAGCAGCGCGCCGATGTCCTTCACCGAGTCTTCGCGCAGCTTGCCGTTGTCGAGCTGGTGGAAGGTCTTGCCGAAGCCGGTCGAGCCGCGCACGTTGGGCTCGATGAACGCGATCCCCAGTTCGTTGACGATGTAGTTGTAGCGGCCGTTGAACGACAGCGTGGCCTGCGCTTCCGGGCCGCCGTGGATCTCGATCAGCACCGGGCGCTTGCCGGAGAACCTGGTCGGCGGGCGCTGGATCAGCCCGGAGATCTCGCGGCCGTCGAAGCTGCGCCAGCGGATCGTCTCGATCGGCGTGAACGCGCGGGTGTCGAGCCCGGCGGTATCGGCTGCCACCCAGACGCGATCGCCACCCGATGCCATGTCGATCACGCGCACGGCCGAGGGCTGGGCCGACGAGGTGCCGGCGTAGGCAACGCGCGTGCCGTCTTTCGACAGGCGTGCCCGCGTCACGCTCAGTCCGGCTGGCACCTTCAGCGGCAGCGGCTTGAGCGTGGCCGTGTCGTACAGCCGCGGCACGCCCACGCCCGCTTCGTTGGTGATCATCAGCACGCGGCTGCGGTCGTCAGAGAGGTCGCCGCCGCGCACGTCCCACGGAATGTCGGCGGTCAGCCCCTCGAAGGCGTGCGTCTGCGGGTCGTAGCGAAACGCCTGGCGGAACTCGCCAAAGCGGTCGCTGATGACGAAGAAGCGGCGGTCATCGGCGGTGAAGCTGCTGGCCAGTGTGTACTGCGCCGGCTCGCCATCGCGCGGCAGCAGCTTGCGCCGCTCGCCGCTGGTCAGGTCGACGCGCCACACTTCGACCTCGGAGGCCGACCGGTACAGGTTGACCAGTGCAGTGCGACCGTCGAGCGCCATGTCGGCAGCCCACCAGCCGGTGCCGGGCAGCGACACGCTGGCGCGCCGCGTGCCGGTCATCACGTCGATCAGATGCAGGTCGTTGCTGATGCCGGCATTGCGGTCGGCGGCGCTGCGGTCGATCCGCGCGCAGTTGACCAGCATCGCGCGGCCGTCGCGGCTGAACGGCCCGCTGTCGCATCGCTGGCCCGGTGTGGTCAGTGCGGTCTCGGCCCCACTACGCAGATCGAGCCGGAACACCTGCGTGGCCTCGCTGCCGCCGGCATCGCGCTCGAACACAATCACGTTCGGGTCGGCGGGCAGATAACGGCCGCTGCGCGTGGGCTCGTTGGCACGCGTCACCTGCTGAAGCGGTGCGCCGGCCGCGCTGACCTGATGCAATTGCGTGCGCTGCTGGCCGGCAGGACCGGCCAGCCAGCTCACCAGCAGTTGCTTGCCGTCGGGCGACCAGTCGGCCAGGCCGGCGCCGCGTATTTCGGTGTAGCGGCCAATCCGCTGCATCAGGCTGACCGGCACCGGCGGAACGCCGCGCATCGTCAGCGCAGGTGGCGCGGTCACGACGGCCGGTGCCGCTTTGTCGGCCGTGGTCGGCGCGGCGGTACCGGGTGCCATCGCGGCCGGCGCCGCACAGCCTGCGAGCGCGGTCACCAAAAGGGCGATGGGCAACAGCGCTGCGCTGCGCGTCGTGCCCGGGCACGGCAGGTCATTCAATCGGTGTGCGATGTTCATCGGGCAATCCCGGCGTTGAAGGTGCTGCGGATGGATTCGATGCGGGCGCGGTTGACGCCGAAATCGCGCCGCCCGAGCCGCGAGGCCGAGCGCACGTGGATCACCGACTCGGCCGGCACCACGAGGAACTCGGCGTCATCGACGAACTTCAGCCAGCGCGTCTCGAACTGCACGTACAGGTAGTCCGGCCCCGACTGCAGGATGCGCGCGCCGGGCATCTTCAGCACGATGGCGCCAATGCGCGTCAGCGCGGCCGCGCCCTCGCCGCTGTAGCGGATCGGCTCGATACGCGCATAGTCGGCGCCGGCGCCGCTGTGCAGCGCCGCCTGGCTGCTGACCGAGTTTTCGGTGCGCGACGGCGGCTTGAGCCGGCCGTCGCGCGCACCGAGGTCGGCGGGCATCTGTCCGCGCAGCAGCCCGGCCTGGCCGGCCGCCAGCAGCGCCAGCGGCAG
>CAZTUT010000032.1:10808-21528 GCA_964616395.1 uncultured Burkholderiaceae bacterium | reverse complement strand
GCATCTGTCCGCGCAGCAGCCCGGCCTGGCCGGCCGCCAGCAGCGCCAGCGGCAGCGCTACAACCACGAGCAGCAGAATCTGGAGAGCGAGTTTCATCGAGTGGCGTTCAGGTCAATGGCAGCCGTATCCGCCGGCACCCGCGGGCGAGCGGACCGTCAAAGCTTGAACTCGGCGCGCAGCCGCCACGATACATACGAGCGCGCTTCGTTCAGCGAGGTTTCGCGCAGTCCGCCATCGGTCAGCACCGCGCTTCCGGTCGTGTAATCGATCGGCAACGCATTGGAGACCGACAGCCGCAGTCGCAGCGACGGATTGACGCGCCACTGCGCATACGCATCGATCACCTGCTTGCGCCCCTGACGCGACCACTGCGTTTCCGACAGTCGTGTGTCGTAGGCCGGCACCCAGTTGACGTTGCCGCCCACCGTGAGCGGCAAGCCGCGCAGCCGGTAGTCGGCGCCGAGGTTCAGCGTGTAATGCGCCTGCTGATCGAGCCGGTTGTCGGGGCCGGGCACTGTGTCCACGCGCGAGCGGTAGAAGCTGGCGTTGGCGCGCAGATCCACCGGCGGCGCGGTCTTGATCACCTCGGTCAGGCGCAGCTTGGCTTCGAGCTCGATCCCGGCGGTGGTGGCGTTGCCGATGTTCTGCGGTCGTGCGACCCACCGGGGCACCGGACTCCAGCTCACGGTTTCGAGCGTGGTCAGCGTGCGCATCAGGTCGGTGATGCGGCGGTAGAACAGGTTGGCGCTGAACAGGCCGCCGTCGGGCAGGTAGCGCTCGGCCGCGATGTCGATGCCGGTGGCCAACTCCGGCGAGAGATCCGGGTTGCCGGCGCGATCGGGACTGGTGGCCGTGTTGGGGCCGCTGACCGGGTAGCGCGACGACACCGACGGCCGCGCGATCAGTTCGCCCAGGCCGGGTGAGCGGTAGCTGCGCGTCAGGCTCATCCGGATCTGGTCGCGGCTTTTCGGCTGCGGCTTCCAGACCGCGTGCAGCAGCGGCGAGAACACGCTGCTGCGATTACGCGCATCGGCCGCATCAGTGCCGTCGCCGCGGGTGCTGATCCCTTCCCAGCGCAGCCCGGCGTGTGCGGACCAGCGCTCGGAAGGATTCCACTCGTCCTGCGCGTACAGCGCCAACCGCTGCGAGCGCGCTTCGAGGTTGTCGCCGAAGTCGGTCAGCAGCGGCGTGCCGTTCTGCAGCGTCTGCGAGCTGTCGCGCCGGCTACCGAACTCGGCCTCCGCGCCGGTGACCAGGCTGTGTCCCTGCCCCAGTTCGAACGACAGCTTGGCGCCCAGATCGCCGGACTGGTTGCGCACCTTGCTGCGGCTGTCGAACACGCGCAGCGTGCTGCCGGCTGCGTCGAACTCGTTCCGCTGGCTTTCGTTGTCGCTGCGACCTTCGCCGAGCGTGGCGCGCGCTTCCAGCCGGGCGCCACTGGCCAGCCGATGGCGCCACTGCGCGTTCATCCGCGCCAGCGTGAACGAGCCTTCGCGGGTCGAGGCGGAGCGGTCGTACAACGGCGGGTCGCTGCCCAGCGTCTGGGCAAGCTGCGAGCCGCGCTCGCCTTCCCAGCGCGAGTTCAGCGCGAACGGCGCCAGGATCAGCATGCCGTTGTCGAGCCGCCACTGCAGACGGCCGCTGGCGGTGACGGTGGTGCCGCGGGACTCGTCGTGGTAGGTCTCGCGCTGCGAGGACACGGGCGCACCCGTGCCGGCATTTTCGGTCGTCGTGGTGGTCACGCCGTCGCTGTCGCGATCGTTGCGGTTGACCGAGGCCGACAGGTTGTAGATCAGGCGATCCGCGCTGTCGTTGTGGGTCCATGACAGCCCCGGCTGCAGGCGGCCGTTCTCGTAACCGCTGCCGACGACCAGATCGTTCAGCTTCTTGACGAACCCCTCGCGGGTGATGATGTTGATGGTGCCGGCGATTGCGCGGGCACCGGTCTCGGCCGTGGGCGCGCGCAGGATCTCGATGCGCTCGATCTGCTCGGGATTGAGCGAATCGAGCGAGAAGCCGGGCGGCACGCGCTGGCCGTCGAGCAGGATCTGCGTGTAGTTGCCCATGCCGCGCATCGCGATGCGACCGCCGCGTCCCGGCGGCCCCTGCAGCGTGACGCCCGGCAGCCGGCGCAGCAGTTCGCCGACGGTGTCGTCGCCATAGCGCTCGATCTCCTCGCGGCCGACGACGATCTTGGCCGCGGTCGAGCGGCGTCGTTGCTCGGTATCTGACTGCTGGGCGCCGCGGATCTCCACCCGGTCGAGCTGGCGTGGCGCGGCCGGTGCCGGCGGTGCGGCCGGCGCGGACGACGGTGCGCTCGTTGACGGCGGTGTCGCTGCCGGCGCGGCGTCCTGTGCGCGTGCGGTGCCGTGCGTGAGCACCCCGCAGGCAAGGCAGGCGAACAGCGGGCGGATCGATCGGGCGGCGTGGCGCATGACGGGATCAGTGGTGTGACGCGGGCAGTCGGGAGAGGCGAGCGATCGCGGAGCGTACCGGAACTGCGATGGCGGCCGGGCCGGAATCGCGCGGGATCATCGCCGAGGTTCCACTCGCCCGGCGGCTCGCTGCGCCCACGTGGCCGTTCAACCGCAGCGAAAGGTTTGCATGAAGCGGCGGTCGATGCGGTCCTTCCAGCGCCACACCCAGTCGCCCGCCACCGTCCATGGCCCCCAGCAAGCGATCGCGCTGCGTCGACCGGCTGCCAGGATGTACAGCGCGCGCCGCTGCGGGATCACGGCGCGCAGCGGCGTGCCGCGCAGCGCGCGGCCCAGGTTGTCGGCCAGCACCGGACCGGCACGCACCGCATGCACGCCGGAGCGCGGCCGCGGATGACCGACCACCGACGCGCAGTCGCCGGCGGCGAACACGAACGGATGCGAGGTCGAGCGACGCGTGGTGTCGATGGCGATGAAGCCCGCGGCATCGATGGCCAGGCCCGACGCGCGCGGCCATGCGGCGGCGGCGGTGCCGGTGACCAGCAGCGTGCGATCCGAGCGCAGGCTGCCGCGCTTCGCCAGCCGGACGGCCGTGGCCTCGACGGCGGTCACCTGATCGTGGATGACCTCGACGCGGGCCCGTTCGAGCTGCGCGCTGATCTTTCGCTGCGCCTGTTTCGGAAAGCCGGCCAGCAGACCGCCGCTGCCGGTGACGAGCTGGATCCGCACGCCAGGCAGCGCGCGCGTTCGCCACGCCATGGCAAGCGCGACCTCGACACCGGCGGCGCCGCCGCCAACCACCGTCAGCAACTGAGGCGTGTTCGGCGAGGCTTCGCAGGCGGCCAGCCAGTGCGGCCAGCGCTCGATGAAGCGCTCGATCGGCCGGATCGGCTGCGCGTGTTCGCGTGCGCCCGGCAGGTCATCGATTGCCGCGACCGCGCCAGTATCGATCGACACCAGGTCGAATTCGACCTGCTGGCCGCCCTCGGTGTGGGCGCAGCGCCGCGTCAGGTCGAGCGCCGTGACGCTGTCTTGCAGCCAGCGGATCGGCCCCCCGTCGAGCAGCGGTGCCAGCGGAATCACACACGCGTCGAGCGCATAGTGGCCGGCGATCCAGCCGGGCAGCATGCCGCTGTACACCTGTCGCGGCCACGGCGTGATCAGCGTGATCTCCACATCGGCTGGCGGCTCGCGGCGCAGCGCGCGCAGCACAGTCAGATGCGCATGACCGGCGCCGATCAGCAGCAGGCGCTTCATTTCGGCGCGGCCGACAGCGACAGGTCGCCGAAGAAGGCGAGCGCGCGGCTACCGGTATTGTCGCCATCGCCGGACACGCCCACCGCCAGCAGCGGCGGCAGCGGGCCGCGCGCGGCTTCTTCAGGGAACGCTTGTGCGAAGTCCGCTGCGAGGTCACGTGTCTCCGCCTGCCAGGTATCGAGCGGGTGACCGCTGGCGCCGGAGCGCAGCACCAGCATCTGCACCCGCCCCGTGTAGGCGCTCGGCAGCCACGTGCCGGCTGCAATCGCGCGGTCCCACACATAGCAGATCGAGGCTGCCGGCAGCGCCGGGTCAAACAGCGTGCGACCCAGCCGGACCTTGATCCGCTCGCCGGCGCTCAGGCGCTCCAGCGGCAGGTCGAACAGCACGCACACGCGCGCCGCCACGTCGTCGCCGTCCTTGCGACGCAGATCGGTGCCTTCGGGCAGCCGTGCCACGCGCCAGCGCCAGCGCAGCACAGGCGTGGCGCGCACGTCGGCCGTCAGCGGATGCACGAGGTTGGCATAGCTGCCGTCGGTGGTCACGCGCAGTACACGCTCGCCGTCGAGCGGTTCGATCCGATAGTGCGTATGGCGCGGCAGCTTGGGTAGTGTGACCAGGCGCCACGGCGGCGGCACGGACGCGTCGGATGCGCTTGAAAAGGCGGCGATCTGCGGTGCCGGTGGGGGCGTCGTCGCCTGCGCGCGGACTCCGCCCGCAGCCGCGAGGAGCATGCCGAGCGACGCAAGCGCAAGCGTGGCCGCATGCACTGGGGCGCGGCGAGCGCTGCGCAACAGGGCGCCGCCGGTGCGCCGTGCATCTTCCATTTCAGCGCGCCGACTCATTCGCTGATCCAGCCGGCGGCGAGCGCGGCGCGGTAGTCGTCGGGGGTATCGAGGTCGGGCAGAGGCGCGAACTCGGCGCAGCGCAGGCCGGCAGCCGCGATGCGCTCGCGCGTGGCCACGAGCACGCTGTCGCTTCCCCAGCGGATGTCGTCGAACAAGGCCGCCTGCGGCTGACGCAAGCCGATCAGCACGTAGCCGCCATCGAGCGCCGGGATCAGCACCGCGTCGTGGCTCGCCAGCGCCGCGGCGCATTCGCGCAGCCGGCTGCTGTTCAGCGCCGGACAGTCGCAGCCGATCAGCAGGCTGCCCTGCGGGTCGGCCGCGATCTCGTGGCTCAATGCCGCATGCATGCGCGCGCCCAGATCCGCGCCGCGCTGCACCTGCAGTCCGACCCGTTGCCGCTTCACGCAGGCGACTACCTCGGGCAGGTCGGGGTCGCCATCGACCCACAGCGTGACCGCGCCCAGCGCCGCATCGCGCGCGCGGAACAGCGTCGACTCGACCAGCTGGCGGTGCAGCGCCAGCGCGCCCTCGGCGCCCAGTGCCGGCTGCAGCCGTGTCTTGACCTGACCAGGCACGGGCGCCCGCGCGAACACGGCGATCCGCATCAGCGCACCTCGCGATAGCGGCGCGCCAGATCGTCGGGATCGGCGCCGAAGAAGTAGGCCAGCCGCAGCCGCCACATCAAGACCATGGTGCGTAGCGTACCGCCGCGCTCCCAGCGGCGGCCCGAGGTGGTCACGCGCTGCCGCAGCGCGGCCGGCGCCGACAGCGTGCGCGCACGGCGCGAAAACTCGATGTCCTCCATCAGCGCGATCGGCGCGAAGCCGTCGAGCGCGCTGAATCCGGCCCGGGTCACGAAGATCGCCTGGTCGCCGGTGCAGATGCCGGTCAGGCGCGAGCGCCAGTTCATCAGCGTGGCGATCAGCGGCAGCAGCGGATGGTGGCCTGCGATCCGCACGTCAAAGCGGCCCCAGCAGCAGGGGCCGTCGGCGAGCGCGCGGAAGATCGCGCGGTCGGCCTCGGCAGGCAGTTCGGTGTCCGCATGCAGGAACAGCAGTACGTCGACATCCTGGGCCAGCGGGTCGCGGGCGCCGGCATTCATCTGCACGGCGCGCCCGCGGCCGGCCACGATCACGCGGTCCGCGGCCTCGCCCGCCTGCGCCACGGTGGCATCGCTGCTGCCGCCGTCGACCACGATCACGCGTGCGCCGCGCGCGCGCAACGGCGCAAGACGTGTCAGCGTCGCGCCGATGCGCGCGCCCTCGTTCAGGACCGGAATGATGATCGCGAGTCTCATGGGTTGCTGCGAGGTCATGGGCCGTCGGGTGGACCCGACTGACTTGCGTGTTGCGGAGTCCTCCTGCGGCGGCGTAGCAGCAGGTCGACAGCGCGGAAGATAGCCTGATCGGTGTCAGGGTTGTTTACGTCTTGGGCTGTCTTACCCGTCGTACACTCTTTTGGCTTAGGGGTATTGGTGTCAGGGCTCAGGGATCAGGGGCGGCGAGCGAGCCGGAGACGGGTGCGGTGACGCAAGCGAACGATCGACGGGAAGTCGTGCAATCGGCGGAGCCGGCGTTCGACATGCCGGTGATTGCCATCGGCGCGTCGGCCGGCGGGCTTGATGCGCTCGAACGCTTCTTTGCTGCGTTGCCGGCCGAGTCGGGCGCAGCCTACGTGGTGATCCAGCACCTGTCGCCCGATCACAAGTCGATGATGGACAACCTGCTGGCGCGCCATACGGCGATGCCGATTCAGGTGGCCACCCACGGCATGCCGCTGGCGCGCGACCAGGTCTTCCTGATTCCGCCGGCCACCCAGATGACGCTGGCCGCAGGTCGGCTGCAACTGGCGCCCAAGCCCGAGCACGGCCTGTCGCTGCCGATCGACGTGTTCTTCCGCTCGCTGGCCGAGCAGGTCGGGCAGCGCGCGGTGGCGATCGTCCTGTCCGGCACCGGCTCCGATGGCGCGCGCGGCCTGCTGCGCGTCAACGAGGAGGGTGGCCTGGTGATGGTGCAGGCGCCGGCGTCGGCCCGGTTCGATGGCATG
Source organism: uncultured Burkholderiaceae bacterium (assembly GCA_964616395.1). Taxonomy (GTDB): domain Bacteria; phylum Pseudomonadota; class Gammaproteobacteria; order Burkholderiales; family Burkholderiaceae_F; genus JALHMQ01. Next base: position 14,941 of record CAZTUT010000032.1, on the reverse strand, counting down.
CCGCGCGCGGCCATCGCCACCGGGCTGGTCGATGCGGTGCTGCCGCCCGACCAACTGGCGCAGCGAGTCGTCGACTATCTGCGCAGCGAGCCGCCCCACCACGACCGTGCGGGCGGCGCCGAACTGGCGCGCCGGCTGCCGCTGTCCGAGCAGTACCTGACTGCACTCGACGCCGTGCTGGCGGCGGTGCAGGCGGCCTGCGGCATCAATTTCCGCGACTACAAGCCGGGCACGGTGATCCGCCGCGTCGAGCGCCGGATGCAGGTGCGTCACTGCCGCAGCTTCACCGAATACCTGGCCATCCTGCAGTCCGACAGCAACGAGCTGAGCGCGTTGCGGCGCGAACTGCTGATTCCGGTCACGCGGTTTTTCCGCGATACCGAAGCCTTCGACATCCTCGCCAACGACGTGATCCCGCGGATGGTCGAGGCGCACGAAGGCAGCGAGCCGCTGCGGGTCTGGGTCGCGGCCTGCGCCACCGGGGAGGAGGCGTATTCGATCGCCATCCTGTTCATGGAAGCCTGCACGCGGCTGTCCAAGTGGCCGGCGCTGAAGATCTTCGCCACCGACATCGAGCAGGACTATCTGGAGTACGCATCGGCCGGTGTGTACCCGGAAACCATCGCCGCCGAGGTCTCGCCCGGCCGTCTGGAGCGCTTCTTCCTGCACCGGGCCGGCAGCTACGTGGTACGCAACGAACTGCGCGCCCACATGATTTTCGCGCGTCACAACCTGATCGAGGATCCGCCGTTCACGCGGATGGATCTGGTGAGCTGTCGCAACATGCTGATCTACCTGCAGCCGCGCTCGCAGGACGCGGCGGTCAGCCGCCTTCACTACGCGCTGGCGCCGGGTGGCGTGCTGTTCATGGGTCCGAGCGAAACGCTGGGGCCGCTGCAGGAAGACTTCGCGACCATCTCGGCCAAGCACAAGCTGTATCGGGTCGTACGGCGCGGTCGCGCGGTGATCGGAAGCGATGCGCCGTCCCGCGCCACGCCGCTGCGGCGCTCGCTGTCGCGGCGGCCGCTGGCCGGTGGCGACGGCTCGTTGCAGCAGGATGCGCTGACCTTGCTGCTCACCGAACACACGCCGCCTGCGCTGCTGATTGGCCGCGACCGCTCGCTGGTGCACGTGTTCGGCGCCGCCCGCCGCTACCTGCAGATTCCGACAGGCGACATCAGTCTCGACGTGGTGAGCCTGCTGCCGCAGGAGCTGGCCGCCTCGGCCGCCGCCATGATCCACGCCGCGCTCAAGGAAGGCGCGGTGCGTCGCTCGCACCCGGTGCCGCTGACGACTGCCGAAGGCGCCGAGCGCGTGCGACTGCATGTACGTCCGGTGCTGCCGAGCACGCCGCAACGCGACGAGCATGCAGCGACCGACGCCGGCGTGCTGCTGTTGTTCGAGCGTGAGGCCGTGCCCGACCCGGCGCTGCAGGATGCGGAAGGTCATGTGGTGCCGGCTGCCACGATGGTCGATCTGCACGCGCACATCGAGACGCTCGAGCGCGAGCTGGCCAGCACCCGCGCCAACCTGCAGACCACGATCGAGGAACTGGAAACCGCCAACGAGGAGCTGCAGGCGACCAACGAGGAACTGATCGCGGCCAACGAGGAACTGCAGAGCACCAACGAGGAACTGCAGTCGGTCAATGAAGAGCTGATGACCGTCAACGCCGAATACCAGGAGAAGGTCGACGTGCTCAATCGCGTCAACGCCGACCTGGAAAACGTGGCGCGCGCCACTGGCATCCCGACGCTGTTCATCGACGAGGAACTGCGGCTGTCGCGTTTCACTGCCGAGGCCACGCACCTGTTCAAGATCAAGCCGTCCGACGTCGGTCGCTCGATCGAGGACTTTGCCAACCTGCTCGACTATCCGGAGTTCTTTTCCGAACTGCGGCGCACGCTGGGCGATGGCGCGCTGATCCAGCGCGAGGTCGCGGATCGCGAGGGCCGCTGGCATCTGGTGCGGATCCAGCCGTATGCGCAGTCGCAGCAGGCGGCACGGCGCGCGGTGGTGAGCTTCATCGACGTGACCCGGCTCAAGGACGCGCAGCGGCTGCAGGCGGTGCTCGACGCGCTGCCGGAGCACGTGGCCGTGCTGGACGCGGATGGGCGAATCACGATGGTCAACCAGGCATGGCGCAGTTTCGCCCAGGCCAATGGGGACCACGGCCTGGCACGGACCGGACCCGGCGCAAGTTACCTCGGCGTATGCGCCAGCAGCGATGCCGATGCCGACGCGCGCCGTGCGCACGATGGCATTACCGACGTGCTGGCCGGCCGTGCCGAGCGCTTCACGATGCGCTACCCCTGTCATTCGCCGACCGAGGAGCGCTGGTTCCTGATGCACGCAGCGCGCCTGCCCGGCGGCAGCCAGGGCGCGGTGGTCAGCCACGTCAACATCACGCCGTTCATGCGTCCGGAGACGCCCGCACGCGAACCCACCATGTCGTAAACCCAGTACGGAGACCGGCAAAGCGGCACCCAGTCCGCAGCCGGCGAGGAGCCCACTGCGATGACACCCCCCGCCCAACCGACGGAACAGCCCGAGTCCGACGCTTCGCTGCAGATGCGCGCACGCGCGATGGCGGCGTTGCGGCGCGGCGAGTTCGATCTGGCCGAAGAGGCGATCAACCGCGGCGATGCCACGCTGGCCGAGCTGATCGAAAACCTGCGCACCTACCAGATCGAGCTGCAGATGCAGTCCGAGGAACTGCAGCGCAGCTATGCCCGCACGCAGCAGGCGCTGGACCAGTTCACGTTGCTGTTCGCGCGCCTGCCGGTGCCGGCGCTGCTGATGGACGCCAACGGCGTGGTGGTCGAATCGAATCGCCGCGCCGAGGAGACCTTCGGGCTGTCGGCCGCGATGATGCGCGGCTACCTGTTCCACCGGATGGTCGACGCCGACGACTATCAGGCCGAGGTGCGCGGCGCGCTGCTCGATGCGCGCGGTGGCGGCCAGGCCGAGGTCGCAGCGGTGCGCTTCCGCGCCCGCAGCGATCAGCAACTGGTGGGCGATCTGCACGTCGAGTCGATCATCGATGCGGTCAGCGGCGCGCAGCAGTTCGTCTGCGTGATCGTCGACCGCACCGAGCAGATGGCCGATCTGGAAAAGCTGCAGGCCACGGTGGCGCGGCTGCGCGCGCGCGAAGACGAACCGGCCGCGCAGGTCGCGCCGACGCGGCTGGTCGCCGATGCCACCGGCCAGGTGGCGTGGAGCGATGCCGCGCTGGGTGTGGCGCCGGGCAGCCGTCTTGCCGAGCTCGCATCGCGGTTGCGTCCCGATGAGGCGCGCACGCTGGTCGCAGCGCTGGCCGACGGTTCGGCGGTGGACATCACGTTGGCCGATCGCAGCGGCACCGCCTGTCCGCTGGCGCTGGCGCCGGTGCGCGATGCCGGTGGCAATCTCCTGCAGTGGCTGGCGCTGGCGCGTCGCTAGCGCGACGTGCGGCGGTCGGCGAAGGCGCCTAACCGTGGGCGCTTCGGCGCACGGCCGTCGGCCTCGATCCGTGCCATCAGTTCGCGCGCGCCCAGCACGCTGAGTCCCGCAGGCGCCTGCGCGACCGCCTCGACGATCGCGCGCGCCGCCAGCGGCGCTGACAGCGCCCGTGCATAGGCCGGCAGCATGATGTCGGCCAGTGCCCGTGCCGCACTGCGCACCAGCCGTTGCGGCAGGCTGCCGGCGGGCTCGGCATCGGCCGCGGTCGGCCGCACGATCACCAGTTGCTCGAAATTCATCTGCATCAGCGCGATCTCGTCGGCGCTGCCGGCGGCCTGGGTGCCGGCATTCATCTGCAGCAGCGCCGCCAGCGGCGACACCACCACCAGCCGCCGCGCGCCGCAGGCCTGCGCGGTGCGGGCCGCCTCCAGCAGTCCATCGGTGCCGATGCGCACGATCGGCGACGCCGATGGCACGAAGGTCTCGTCGCCGGTCAGGCCGATCCAGGCCTCGTCGACCACCGGCAGACCCTGGCCGAAAACCCACGGCGAGAAACGCGCGGTAGCCGAGCCCAGCGGCTGCGTGACCCCGACCACGACCTGCCGATAGGTGTTCGACCCAACCAGCCGCGCCAGCAACTCTTCGCCGAGCGCGCCGGCCAGTCCGAGCGCCAGCGCAACGCGAGGCGGTGC
>CAZTUT010000032.1:5627-10708 GCA_964616395.1 uncultured Burkholderiaceae bacterium | reverse complement strand
AGGCGGTAATCGATGCTGTCGATCCACTCGACATCGGGGCCGAAGCGCGCCTGGCCGCCGAGGTCGAGCGTCAGATGCACGCCCAGCCCGCCGTCGGCCGGTACCGGATAGATCAGGCGCGAGAACGGCGCACGGCCGGCCAGCGTGAAGTAGCAGCCGCGTGCCAGGTGCAGTGGTGGGATATGGCGCGCATCGAGCGACTCGATCGCCGCGGCCACCTGCTGCGCATGCAGCCCAGCGCAGTTGATCAGCCAGTCGCACCCGAGCGAAAACGGTGCTGCGCCGCCGGTCGCCAGCACCCAGCCGTCGCCGCCGCGCGTTGCCGACAGCAGCGGCGCGTTGAGCGCGACCAGCCCGCCGGCCGATTCAAGGTCGCCCTGCAGCGCCAGCATCAGGCCATGGCTGTCGACGATGCCGGTCTCGCGCGAGTGCAGCGCCGAGGTGCAACGCAGCGCCGGCTCGGCCGCGCTGGCCAGCGCCACGTCGATCCAGTCGATCCCTTCCACGCCATTGGCGCGGGCGTTGGCCAGCAGCGCATCGAGGCGCATCGCGTGCTGCGGCTCGGTGCCGACGATGAACTTGCCGAGCTTGCGGTGCGCAACGCCGCGCGCCGCGCAATAGTCGTACAGCGCGCGGCGGCCGGCCACGCACAGCCGCGCCTTCAGCGAGCCCGGCGCGTAGTAGATGCCGGCATGGATCACCTCGCTGTTGCGCGACGAGGTGCCGGTGCCGATCGCGCTTTCAGCCTCCAACACCAGCACCTGATGGCCGGCCCGCGCCAGCGCGCGCGCCACCGCCAGCCCGACCACGCCAGCCCCCACGACCACGCATTCGATGCGATCCACGTCCGGTGCTGCCTGCGAGCCCGGCGGCCGCTCAGTGCCGCTCGGCCGGCCAGGCCGGCGCGCGGTCGCGCCATAGCGCCGGCAGCGCAGCCAGCACGCGACCCAGGCTGCCGTCGCCACGTCGCCACGCCTGGAATGCCGTCAGCACCGCCCACTGGCCGCGCGTCACGGTGCCGCGCTTCCACTGGCCAGCGGCATATTTGCCGGCCTCGGCCAGCGTTGGGTAGACGTGGATCGTGCCGAGGATCCGGTTCAGGCCGATGCCGTGCTTCATCGCCAGCACGAACTCGGCGATCAGTTCGCCCGCGTGTTCGCCGACGATGGTTACGCCGAGGATGCGGTCGCTGCCTGGCGCGGTCAGCACCTTGACGAAGCCGTGCGCCTCGCCATCGGCAATCGCGCGGTCCAGATCGTCGATGCCGTAGCGCGTCACCTGATGGGCGATGCCGCGCTCGCGCGCCTCCTGCTCGTTGATGCCGACGCGCGCCACCTCCGGCTCGGTGAACGTAGCCCACGGGATGACCCGGTAGTCGGCCTTGAAGCGGCGCAGCCCGCCGAACAGCGCATTGACCGCTGCGTACCAGGCCTGATGCGCGGCGGTGTGGGTGAACTGGTACGGCCCGGCCACATCGCCGCAGGCAGTGATGTTCGGGTAGATCGTCTGCAGGTAGTCGTCGGTCTGCACGGTCTTCTGCGGCGTGGTGCCGATACCCAGCGTCTCCAGTCCGTAGCCGGTGGTGTTGGCCACGCGACCGACCGCCACCAGCACCTGGTCGAACGCGATGCGCACGGTCTGGCCGTTGTGCTCGGCAATCAGCAGCTTCTCGTCGCCGTCAACACCGGCCTCGATCACGAACTCGCGGGCCCGGTGACCGGTCAGCACGCGGATGCCTTCACGCGTGAAGCGCTGCTGAACGGCCTCGGACACATCGACGTCCTCGCGTGCCATCAGGCGCGGCAGCATCTCGACGATCGTCACCGCGCTGCCGAGCCGCGCGAAGGCTTGCGCCAGCTCGCAGCCGATCGGCCCGCCGCCCAGCACCACCAGCCGTCGCGGCAGGTCGGTCAGCGTCCACAGCGTGTCGCTGGTCAGGTAGCCGGCGCGATCGAGTCCGGGGATCGGCGGCACGAAGGGCCGCGCGCCAGCCGCGATCACGATCGCGCGCGTCGTCAGCGTGCGCGGGCCATCGGCCGTTTGCACCTCGACCGTCCACGGCGAGGTGATCTTCGCGTCGCCGGCGATGCAGTCCACGCCGAGGCCGGTGTAGCGCTCGACCGAATCGTGCGGTTCGATGGTCTCGATCACGCGCCGCACGCGCGCCATGATCGCGGCAAAGTCGGGCCGGCCGACGGCATCGCGCAGCCCGAACTCGTCGGCGCGCGAGATCTGTGCCATCAGCCGCGCCGAGCGCAGCAGCGCCTTGCTCGGCACGCAGCCGGTGTTCAGGCAGTCGCCGCCCATCCGGTGCCGTTCGACCAGCGCTACCCGCGCGCGCGTGGCCGCAGCGATGTAGGACGAGACCAGCCCGGCGGCGCCGGCGCCAATGACCACCAGGTTGAAATCGAAGCGGCGCGGCCGCATCGCCGACCAGCGGGCATAGACCTTGCGCGCCCGCAGCGCCTCAACCACGCGCGCCGCCACCAGAGGAAAGACGCCCAGCAGCACGAACGATCCCAGCAGGGCCGGCGACAGCACGCCCGCCAGCGACTCCAGTTGCGCCAGTTGCGTGCCCACGTTCACGTACACCGCGGTGCCGGCCAGCATGCCGATCTGGCTGACCCAGTAGAACGTGGCGGTGCGGATCGGTGTCAGGCCCATCAGCAGGTTGATCACGAAGAACGGGAACAGCGGCACCAGTCGCAGCGCGAACAGGTAGAACGCGCCGTCCTTCGCGATGCCGGCGTGGATCGGCGCCAGCCGTTCGCCAAAGCGGCGCTGCACCGCGTCGCGCAGCAGGAAGCGCGCGGCCAGCATGGCCAGCGTGGCGCCGATGCTCGATGCGAACGACACCAGCAGCAGGCCAGTCCAGAAGCCGAAGATCGCGCCGGCGGCCAGCGTCAGAATGGCCGCACCTGGCAGCGACAGCGCGGTCACCGCGACGTACAGCGCGAAGAAGCCGGCCAGCGTCGCAACGCGGTACTCGGCATGCAGCGCCGCCAGCGCGCCCTGCTGCTGCTTGAGTGCAGCCAGGCTCAGATGGCGATCGAGCCCGAGCGCGAAGAAGGCCACCACGGCCGCGGCGATCAGTACGAGCAGCAGCAAGCGGTTGCGGTTCATCGTTGTCTTTGCAGCCTGTTGGTAGTGATCAGGTGGCAATCAGGCGGCAATCAGGCGGCGATCAGGCGGCGATCAGGCGGCGCAGTGCGCTGCCGTGCGGCCCAGCGCGGCCTCGATGCTGTACGCAGGGCCGCGGGCGAGTCGGGCGCGGTATGACAACGCCGCTGCCGAGCCGGCCGGCCAAAGCGCGTCGAAGCAGTTCAGCCACTCGGCCAGATCGAAGTCGACCCGCAGCGCGTCGATCCACACCCCGCGCTCGTGCATGCCGTACAGGCGCTTGGCGCTCAGCGCGGCAGGCAGCGCGTGCAGCGACAGGCGCGTGATGACGCCGAAGCCGGTGCCCTCGAAGTTCGCCATGCCGGCAGCGCCGTTATTGATGACGAAGCGGTCGCGCCCGTGGCCGAGTGCTGCCAGCGCCGGCGCACAGGTGTGGCTGCAGGCAAAGCCGTCGACGGCCGCCTGGTCGAACGCGGCATCGAGCCGCATGCACGGCACGTCGTCGTATGCATGCAGCGCGCTGTGCGCGAAGCGCCAGCCGGCCAGCGACCACGCATCACCATGCACGATGCCGACGCGCAGATCGCCCACCGTGGCCAGCGCGTGCATCGGCAACTGCGCGAGCGCCACGCGCGCGCCTGGCACGGTACGCGCCACGTCGCGCAACTGGCGCAGGATCGCGTTGCTGCGCTCGACATCGTCATCGGGCACCGACTCCGGGTAGGCGCAGCCGCAACCGGCGTCATCGGAGTCGCTGGCGATCTCGGTTTCCACGTTGCCGCGCAGCGCCGTGTGCACGAGGACGCGCCGCTGCACCTGCGCAAACAGCGCGGCGTCGGCATCGAACCAGTGGAAGTCACCGTTGAAGGCGAGTCGCGGCGCGCTGCGTTCCACGCTGGCCATCGACTCGACTTCGTCGAGCGCAAGCACGTTGCCGTACAGGCCGCCGATCACGTACAGCGTATCGGCACTGAAATCCGGCTCGCGTGCGAACACCCGCGGCGAGTAGCCGTAGTGCGGCGGACAGGCCCGGCCGGGCGTGGATGACCGCTCGGCAGCTGTCACGCCAGCGCTCCGCCGCAACTGGAGCCCTGCCCGGCGGTGCAGCCATAGCAGTGATCGGCCACCAGGATCGGATGTTGGTCGAGATCGCGCGCCAGCAGATCGCGCAGGTGCAGCCGGCGGTGGCCGCGGCCATCCTCGCGCAGCGGCAGACCCAGCATCTGGTTGAAATCGCAGTCGAACAGGTTGCCTTGCCAGTCGACCGAGACCAGGCTGCGGCACATCACCTGGTCAAGATTGGCTGGCTGGTGCACGCTGCGCAGCAGTGCCATGTAATCGCCGAAAGTGCCCTTGCTGACGAGGGTGGAGCCGAAGCGCGCGATCGGCATGTTGGCCAGCGCATACAGCCGGGTGAAGACGATGCCAAAACGCTCACCCAGCATGCGCCGGTAGTCGGCTTCGAGCCCCTGCTGCGGAGGCGGCAAGGCCGCACCCTGCGGATTGAACACGAGCGACAGTGGCAGCGCTGGATCGCGGCCGTAACCGAGCGCATTGAGTGTCTGCAGCGCGCGAATGCTGCGCTCGAATACGCCATTGCCGCGCTGACGATCGACGTTGTCTTCCAGGTAGCAGGGCAGCGAGGCGACGACCTCCACCTGCTGTGCCGCCAGGAAGGTCGCCAGATCGTCTTGCCCCGGCTCCTGCAGGATCGTCAGGTTGCAGCGGTCGATCACGTGCACGCCGAGCGCGCGTGCCTGCCGAACCAGATCGCGGAAGTGCGCATTCAGTTCCGGCGCTCCGCCGGTCAGGTCGAGCGTGCCGATGCGCCGAGCCGCGAGCGCCGCAAGCACGAGATCGACGGTCGCGCGGTCCATCTGCTCGGTGCGGTTGGGTCCGGCATTCACATGGCAGTGCGTGCAGCTCTGGTTGCAGGTGTAGCCGAGGTTGACCTGCAGCGT
>CAZTUT010000032.1:0-5617 GCA_964616395.1 uncultured Burkholderiaceae bacterium | reverse complement strand
GGCCACATCGCCGCAGGCAGTGATGTTCGGGTAGATCGTCTGCAGGTACGGCGCCGCCGCAACGGCGGGAAGTCGGTGATCTTCAGCAGCGGCAGCGTGGCGTGCAAGGCATTTCTCCTGGAGGTCTCTGCGGGAATTCGATCCGGCAGCCCGAAAAGTTACTGAGACCGCCGCGTCGGCGCCGAGTTCGCGGCACGCGTTGGGCTGACCAACAGGCGAGGTCGCGTCAGCCGCGGCGCAGCCGGCGGATCAGGCTCGAGGTGTCCCAGCGCTGGCCACCCATCGCCTGCACCTCGGCATAGAACTGGTCGACCAGTGCGGCCACCGGCAGCGGCGCGCCGTTGCGGCGGGCTGCATCCAGGCACAGGCCGAGGTCCTTGCGCATCCAGTCGACCGCGAAGCCGAAGTCGAACTTGTCGTCGATCATCGTGCTGCCGCGGTTGTCCATCTGCCAGCTTTGCGCCGCGCCCTTGCCGATCACCTGCAGCACCAGCTTCATATCGAGTCCAGCCGCCTGGCCGAAGTTGATCCCCTCGGCCAGCCCCTGCACCATGCCGGCGATGCACAGCTGATTGACCATCTTGGCAAGCTGGCCGCTGCCGGCCGGGCCGATCAGCGTGACCGCGCGGGCGAAGGCCATCGTCACCGGCTGTGCGCGCTCGAAGGCGGCGCGGTCGCCACCGCACATCACGGTCAGCACGCCGTTGACCGCGCCGGCCTGGCCGCCCGATACCGGCGCGTCGATGAAGTGCACGCCGGCTTCGCGCGCCGCTGCGTACAGCGCGCGCGCGACTTCGGCCGAGGCCGTGGTGTGATCGACGAACAGCGCGTCGGCGCCCATGCCGGCGAAGGCGCCATCGGCGCCCAATGTCACGCTGCGCAGGTCGTCATCGTTGCCGACGCAGGCGAACACGATCTGTGCGCCGGCGGCGGCTTCGCGCGGCGTGGCTGCGACCTGGCCGCCGTACTCCTCGGCCCACTGATCGGCCTTCTTCGCGGTCCGGTTGTAGACGGTGACGTGATGGCCGGCGCGCGCCAGGTGGCCGGCCATTGGATAGCCCATCACGCCGAGGCCGAGAAAGGCAACGCGATGCGGGGGGCAGGCTTCGTAGGTCTTCTGATTCATGGTGCGGATCGGCGTGGGTCGGTGCGGGGATTCTGCCTGATCTGCCGCACGCCAGCCGCCGCGCGGCGCTAGCGTCCGGCCGTGATGCGGCGCGTGCCTGCGGTGGGCTTCGGCCGGATGAACGGCCGCATGAAGGCCGGTTGCCACGGGCGGCAGGCCAGCAGGATCGAGATCGGCGGCCGCTCGACCAGTGGCAGGCCGGCGTCCTCGATGTGCTGGGCCGAGAACTCACGCGCCACGCGCTTGAGCTTGTCCACCAGCGCCAGCGCATTGGCGCGCGAAAGCCGGCCGTTGAGCAGCAGCATGGTTTCGGCGCTGCCGGCGAAGTCGGAGGCGAAGAAGTCGCCGGCGTTGTTCTTGAACGCGGTCTGGATCGGCCCGTTGGGAATCCACGCGAAGGTGCGCGCGATCTTCAGCCGGAACCGGTTGTTCGGCAGTAGCTCGATGATGCCGATGCGGTCGAGCCGCGCCAGCAGCCCGACGACCTCCGCCGGCGTCAGCGTGTAGGCGCCGACGATGTCGTCGAAGCTCATCAGGTTCAGCACCGACACGGCAGCGAGAAACAGCTTGGGGTCATCGACGATCTCGCGTTCCTGCCGCTCGGTGAGCTGGGTCAGCAGGTTCTGTTCGCGGTTGAAGTCGCGCGTCAGCTCGGTGAACTCGATGCCGGCGGCTGCACAGATCGCGTCGATGCGTTCGAGCGTGAAATTACCGGTAGAGAACATTCGCTTGACGCTGGCCTCGCTCATGCCGATGCGCTGCGCAACGACGGCGTAGGTGAGGTTGCGGGCCTTCAGTTCGCGCTTCAGCACTTCGATGACGGCACTGGCCTGGGCCATGATGGGCTCCCGTTGGAATCGATCGCGGCAGTATGTGTGCTCTGACCCGGGCGCGGCGGGTGCGCGCATGTCGGTTCAGCCTGCCGATACCGTGGGTATCGGCAGGCCAGGGTTGATGCTCAGTAGCCGGCGGCGAGTCCGTCGCGCCGCGAGTCGCTGGCCGCCACGTAGCCTTCGACCGCGGGGTTGCCCAGACGCCAGATGAACTGGCCGGAGCCGAAGTCCATGTAGCTGTCGAATGCCCGGGTGATCTTGTGACCGCGCGCCGACAGTTCGGCAGCCACGTCGCCGCGCATCGCCTGCTCGATCTCGATATCCACGCCCTGCATGAATTTCCAGCGCGGCGCGTCGCAGGCAGCCTGCGGCTGCTGGCCGGCCACCAGCATCCGCGCCAGCGTCTGCACATGGCCCTGAGGCTGCATGTTGCCGCCCATCACACCGAAACTCATCTGCGGCGTATCGCCCTGCATCAGAAAGGCCGGAATGATCGTGTGGAATGGCCGGTGCCCCGGTCGCACCACGTTCGGGCTGGCCGGGTCGAGGCTGAAGCCGTGGCCGCGGTTCTGCAGCGACAAGCCATAGCCCGGAACCACCACGCCGGAACCGAAGCCCATGTAGTTGGACTGGATCAGCGACACCATCATGCCGTTACGGTCTGCCGTGGTCAGGTAGATCGTGCCGCCGCGCGGCGGCGTGCCGGCCGAGAAGGCTTGCGCACGGCCCATGTCGATCAGGCGCGCGCGCTCGGCCAGGTAGCCGTCGTCGAGCATCTGCTCGGGCGTGACGGTCATCCCGCGCGGGTCGGCCACGTACGCGTAGGTGTCGGCGAAGGCCAGCTTCATCGCCTCGATCATCACGTGCTGCCAGTCAGCGCTGTCGACCGCGTACTCGGCCAGCCGCGTGTGCTTGAGGATGCCCAGGCACAGCAGTGCCGCGATGCCCTGGCCGTTGGGCGGAATCTCGTGCAGCGTGTAGGACTTGCCATCGTTGCCGGGGAAGTCCTTGCTGACGGTGCCGACCCAGCCGTTGTTCTGCACGTAGGTCCAGTAGGCCTCGAAATCGCGCGCGGTGATGCTGCCGCCGGTCTCGCGCGCGTAGCGCTCCACGGCGGCCGCGATCTCGCCGCGATAGAAGGCTTCGCCGCGGCTGTCGGCGATCAGGCGCAGCGAATGCGCGGCACCCGGAAGCTTGAAGTACTCGCCCACCATCGGCGCGCGGCCGCGTGGCAGGAAGTGCTCGGCAAAGCCCGGGAAGTCGCGCAGCAGCGGCTCGGCCATCCGCCACTTGTCCTGCACCACCGGGCTGACCGCAAAGCCGCGCTCGGCGTACTCGATCGCTGGCGCCAGCACATCGGCAAACGGCAGGTGGCCAAGCTTGCGATGCATCAGCGACCAGCCAGCCACGGCGCCCGGCACGGTCACCGTATCCCAGCCGCGCACCGGCCGGTTCGCCGGCAGATCGTCGCCGTACTTGCGGCGGAAGAAGTCGACCGACCACGCCTCGGGCGCGGTGCCGCTCGAATTCAGGCCGTGCAATTGCTGGCCATCCCAGATGATCGCGAAGTTGTCCGCCCCGAGACCGTTGGAGCAGGGCTCGACCAGCGTGATGACCGCAGCCGCGGCGATCGCCGCATCGACCGCATTGCCGCCGTTGTGCAGGATGCGCAAGCCCGCCTGGGCCGCCAGCGGTTGGCTGGTCGAGACGATGTTGCGCGCGAACACCGGGGTGCGGATCGACGGATAGGGGTTGGTCCAGTTGAAGTTCACGGGCGTTCTGCCTTCGGTTCGATGAAGCGGGGAGGGTCTGAAGCAGGCAAGGGTGGCCGAACGCTCAGTCGGCGCTGATCCGGCGCTCGCGCACCAGCCGTGCCCACTTGGCGGCGTCAGCGGCCACGACCTGGGCAAACTTCTGCGGCGTACCGCCCGCGCCGTCGTAGCCGAGCGTGCGCAGCCGCTCGACGAACTCGGGCATCTTCAGCACGGCATTGATCTCGGTGTTCAGGCGGGTGGTGATCTCGGGCGACAGGCCGCGCGGGCCAAATACGCCGAACCAGGTGGTCGATTCGAAGCCGGGCACGGCATCGGCCACCGTGGGCAATTGCGGCAGCATTGCGGAGCGCTGCAGCGACGTTACCGCCAGCGCCCGTACCCGCCCATCCTTCAGATGAGGCATGGCCGAGGCGATGTTGTCGAACAGCAGGTGGATCTGGCCGCTGACCATGTCGGGAATCACCAGCGCCGTGCCGCGGTACGGGATGTGCACGACGAAGGTGCCGGTCATCGACTTGAACAGTTCGCCGGTGAGGTGAACGATGGTGCCGTTGCCGCTGGAGCCGTAGTTGAAACGGCCCGGCTGCGACTTCAGCAGCTTGACCAGATCGGCCACGCTGGTCGCCGGCACGTTCGGTGCGACCAGCAGCACGTTGGCCGAATCGGCCACGTGGGCGATCGGCGTGAAGTCGGTCTGCGCGTTGTACGGAATTTTCGGATTCAGGCTCGGGCCGATCGAGTGGGTGGAACTGGTGGCCATCTGGATCGTGTAGCCGTCGGGCGCGCTCTTGGCCACGATATCGCTGCCGAGCGTGCCGCCCGCGCCAGGCCGGTTGTCGACGATCACCTGTTGGCGCAGCCGATCCGACAACTGGCGCGCCAGTTCGCGCGACAGGATGTCGGTGGCGCCGGCGGGCGGAAACGGCACCACCAGCCGCAGCGGTTTGTTCGGATAGGCGGACTGGCCGATGGCCGCCGGTGCGGCCGCGATGCACGGGGCGCCAAGACCGGCCAGGACAAGCGCACGGCGACGCGATACGGGAAGACGGTTCATTTTTGTTGTGTAGGACAGGAGGGAATTTCGATTGTGCCAGCCCGGCCGTGGGCTGTCCGGATGGCCGGGTCAACAAAAAGCCCGGCACGCAGCCGGGCTCGGGACTCGGCGGCAGCCGAGGACAGGTCAGTCTGCTTCCTGGAATGCGACTTCGCGCGTCTTCTTGATCGCCGGCAGCGTGACGATGACCACCAGCGCGACGGCCATCAGCAGCAGCGTCAGCGACAGCGGACGGGTGAAGAAGACCGTGGGGTCGCCGCGCGACAGCAGCATTGCCCGGCGCAGGTTTTCTTCCATCATCGGCCCGAGGATGAAGCCCAGCAGCAGCGGCGCCGGCTCGCACTGGAGCTTGTAGAACAGGTAACCGATCACCGCGAAGACAACCGTCATGTAGACGTCGAACGGATTGTTGTTGATCGAGTAGACGCCAATGCAGCAGAACACCAGGATGGCCGGGTAGAGCAGGCGGTAGGGCACTTTCAGCAACTGGATCCACAGACCGATCAGCGGCAGGTTCAGGATCACCAGCATCAGGTTGCCGATCCACATCGAGGCGATCAGGCCCCAGAACAGCGTGGGGTTGCTCGCCATCACCTGCGGACCCGGCTGGATGTTGTGGATCGTCATCGCGCCGATCATCAGCGCCATCACCGCGTTGGGCGGAATGCCCAGCGTCAGCATCGGAATGAAGCTGGTCTGCGCACCGGCGTTATTGGCCGATTCGGGGCCGGCGACGCCGCGGATGTTGCCCTGGCCGAACGGCGGACTCGCCTTGGCGCCGGCGCGGCCCCTGCGCGCCATCTGGTAGCCATCGAGACAGGTCACGACC
>CAZTUT010000031.1:0-24586 GCA_964616395.1 uncultured Burkholderiaceae bacterium | reverse complement strand
TCGCCGGCGAGACGCACGAGTACACCGACATGTACCCGGGCATGGCCAAGACCGCCCGCGACGAGGGCTTCGACGAGATCGCCGACTGGTTCGAGACGCTGGCCAAGGCCGAGCGCTCGCACGCCAACAAGTTCCAGCGCACGCTGGACTCGATCGCCGAGTAATACGCAGCATCGCAGTGCCCGCAGCGGCCGTCCGGTCGCTGCGGATCGCCGTGGCCGTTCGCCAGCATTGCAGAGCGGCCACGGCGATCCGCCTCCTCCTCCAAAAACATAAAGAGGTCAAACATGACCGTCCGTGAGGGCAGCCTCGGAGCGCCCACCCGTCACCCGCTCGACTGGAAGAGCCCGGCATTCTGGGACGAGCACGCGCTCCACAAGGAAATGGAGCGCGTGTTCGACATCTGCCACGGCTGCCGTCGTTGTGTCAGTCTGTGCGGCTCGTTCCCGACGCTGTTCGACCTCGTTGACGAAGGCCCCACCGGGGAACTGGATGGTGTGCCCAAGGAGAAGTACAAGGCGGTGGTCGACCAGTGCTACCTGTGCGACATGTGCTTCCTCACCAAGTGCCCGTATGTGCCGCCGCACGAGTGGAACCTGGACTTCCCGCACCTGATGCTGCGTGCCAAGGCGGTCGAGTTCCGCAAGGGCACGATCAAGGGCACCGACAAGTTCCTGACCTCGACCGACAAGGTCGGCATGTTCGCCGGCATTCCGATCGTCACGCAGGCGGTCAACGCGGTGAACAAGACCAAGCCGGCGCGCGCGATGCTGGAAAGCGTGGCGGGCATCGACCGTGATGCCTGGATGCCCGACTTCGCGCCGACCCGCTTCCGCTCGGCCGCGCGCAGCAACAATGGCTTTCCCGTGCGCGACGGCACCAAGACGCCGGGCAAGGTCGCGATCTACTCGACCTGCTACATCAACTACAACGAACCCGGCGTTGGGCACGATCTGGTCAAGGTGCTCGAGCACAACCAGATTCCGTACGTGATCCTCGACAAGGAGGCGTGCTGCGGCATGCCCAAGCTGGAGATCGGCGACCTCGACGCGGTCGAGCAACTGAAGAACATCAACGCGCCGCAACTCGCGCGGCTGGCGCGCGAGGGGTATGCGATCGTCACGCCGATCCCGTCATGCACGCTGATGTACAAGCAGGAACTGCCGCTGATGTTCCCCGAGGATGCCGACGTCCAGGCGATCAAGGCCGCCATGTGGGATCCGTTTGAGTACCTGGTGGCGCGCAACAAGGATGGACTGCTGAAGACCGACTTCCGCGAAGGTTCGCTGGGCACGGTCTCGTACCACATCCCGTGCCACGGCCGGGTGCAGAACATCGGCAAGAAGACCGAGGAGTTCCTCAAGCTGATTCCGGGCACGACCATCAACACGGTCGAGCGCTGCTCCGGGCACTCGGGCCTGTGGGGTACGCGCAAGGAGTTCCACGGCATGGCGATGAAGATCGGCAAGCCGGTCTTCAAGCGGATGGCCGAAGCCAAGCCGGATTACATCAGTTCGGATTGCCAGCTCGCCGGTCACCACATTGCCCAGGGTATCGACCGCTTCAGCAAGGACGCGCTCGGCGGCAAGGTGCCAACGATGGCGCACCCGCTGACGCTGACCCGTATCGCCTACGGTATTAATTGACCCGCCGATCAACTCACGGACACGAAGGAACCAGGAGATGACCATGGCCCAGATTTCTCGCGACTCGCTGCTTACGCTCGAGGCCTATTCGCGCCAGCGCAAGGAGTTCCGCGCGCGCGTGATCGCGCACAAGAAGAACCGCACGCTGCACCTCGGCGCGCACATCACGCTGATCTTCGAGGACGAGCTGACGATGCGCTACCAGATCCAGGAGATGCTGCGCATCGAGAAGACCTTTGAGGAAGCCGGCATCCAGGATGAACTCGACGCCTACAACCCGCTGATCCCGGACGGCAGCAATCTGAAGGCGACGATGATGATCGAATACGACGATCCCGACGTACGCAAGCGCGAGCTGGCGCGGCTCAAAGGGGTCGAGGACCGCGTGTACGTGCAGGTCGACGGCCATGGCCGCAGCTACGCAATCGCCGATGAAGATCTGGAGCGCGAGAACGATGCCAAGACTTCGTCGGTGCACTTCCTGCGTTTCGAGTTCACCCCCGAGATGATTGCTTCGTTCAAGGCGGGCGCGGCGGTCGCGGTGGGCGTGGACCACGTGAACTACCTGGTGCGCGTCGACGAGGTGGCGCCGGCTGTTCAGACCGCGCTGGTCCGCGATTTCGCCTGATTGTTGGCGGTTGCGGCTGGGGGCGGGCGCCTGCGCGAACCGCTCCCGCGCCGGACGCTGTCAGATCCGCCGACGGCGTCAGCGGATCTGACCCGCCGCGTATTCGAACCAGGTCTGGAACAGCAGCACGAGCGTGATCATGAGGACGGTCGTGCCGACCATCAGCGTGGCAATGGCAACCAGGACCGCGTTCCATCCGCTTCGGTTTCGACGCGTGCTGGTTGTGTTGAAGCGCGCATCGAACTTCTCGTCAGGCATGAGTGCTATCACTAGCGCGTGAATGAATCCGGCGATTACTGGCGCCATCAGGATGAAGAACGGGGGCGTCTGATACCAGTTGGCCACGCCGATCAGCAGCGGGATCATCGGTGCGCTGACCGCCAGAGGTAGCCACCAGCGCTTCATGCCCAGGTACAGGCGCTCGACCCCCAGGCCACCCATCAGAAAGGCCAGCAGCGCCGCGAGGGCCTTGTGACGGAACGGAGATGGGTTGGGCATCGCGCGGCGGCAGTGGGCGAAGGGGCAAGGGCCTAACGGGTGAGACCGGAAGGATCTGAGCAGGTTCCGGCCAGGGCCCGCGCGATGATACTTGCGGCCCGGCGATGGCTCGGCAGCGACCGCTGGCAAGGCGGTGCCGTGGAGGCCTGACATGGTGGCTTTACCCCGGCGCATCCTGGCTCGGCCCGTCGGCTTGCCCCGTTACCTGACCCAGCGATACAATCGCAGGCTTTTCGCAATGCGGCGAAGATTGCCGTGAACCTTGCCGCTCCGGCAGGCGGTCGCGGCGCGTTTCAGAGGATTCCAAGATGGTTGTGATTCGACTTGCACGTGGCGGCGCGAAGAAGCGCCCGTTTTTCAACATCGTCGCGACTGATTCGCGCAACGCGCGCGATGGCCGTTTTATCGAGCGCGTGGGTTTCTACAACCCGGTGGCATCCGGCGGCGAGCAGAAGTTCCGCGTTGCCGCCGATCGCCTGACGTACTGGACCGGCGTTGGCGCCCAGATGTCGCCGACCGTGGCCCGCCTGGTCAAGGAATTCGGCACCGCGGCTGCTTGATCGGGATCGCCGGCATGGTCGGCGCTGCCGTTCCCGGCCCCGGCCACGACGCGCCTGCTGACCTCGTCGATCTGGGCGCCGTGCGCGGCGCCTACGGTGTCAAAGGCTGGGCGCGGATCGAGCCCTTCGACCGGCAAGCGGATGTGTTGCGACAGTCCGGTGTCTGGTGGGTGATTCAGGGCGCGCAGCGTCGACCGGTCGAGATCGAATCACTCAAGGTCCATGGCACCCTGATCCTCGCCAAGTGGCGCGGTTTCGATGTGCCCGAGGCGCTCGATCGGATCAAGGGGGCGACGGTCGCTGTGTCGCGGTCGCAGTTTCCGGCGCTGGCAGCAGGCGAGTACTACTGGGTCGATCTGATCGGCCTCGATGTCGTGAATCGCGAGCACAAGGTGCTCGGCAGGGTGGCTGCGATGGCCAGCAACGGCGCGCAGGACCTGTTGCAGGTTGAGGGTGATCAGGGCGTGCTGCTGGTGCCCATGGTGCCGGCGTACGTCGACGAGGTGGATCTGGCATCGCGGCGGGTTCGTGTCGACTGGCAGCCCGATTGGTCGTGATGGCGTTGCAGTTTCGGATGGGAGGGGCAGCGTGCGGTTCGATGTGATCACGCTGTTTCCCGAGATGTTTTCGGCGCTCACCGCGCATGGCATCACGCGGCGGGCGGCAGATGAAGGGCGATGGTCTCTGGCGACGTGGAATCCGCGTGATTTCACGACCGATAACCACCGGACCGTGGATGACCGCCCCTTTGGTGGCGGACCGGGGATGGTGATGCTGGCCGAACCACTGTCGCAGGCGGTCGAGGCGGCGCGGTCGGCGCAATGCGCGGCGGGCGGGGCGTGCCGGGTCGTGGCCCTGTCGCCGTCCGGTGCGCCGTTGACCGACCGGCGCGTCCGGGCGTGGGCAGCACAACCGCAGGTCGGCCTGGTGCTGGTGTGCGGGCGGTATGAGGGGATCGATGAGCGCTTCCTTGCGCGGTACGTAGACGAGGAAGCATCCATCGGTGACTTCGTGTTGAGCGGTGGCGAGATCGCCGCGATGGCCTTGATCGATGCGGTGGTCCGGCACTTGCCGGGCGCGCTGAAGGAGGCCTCGGCGCAGGATGAGTCGTTTGCCCATGGCCTGCTCGACAGTCCGCACTACACGCGTCCCGAGCAGTGGCGCGGCGAGCCGGTGCCGGCGGTGCTGTTATCCGGCCACCATGCGCAGATCGCGCGCTGGCGGCGGATGCAGTCGCTGCATCGCACGCTGGCGCGGCGGCCCGACCTGATCGAGGTGGCACGGCAGCGTGGTGGACTCGACAGTCGCGACGAGGCGGAGTTGAAGAAGGCGGACGAAGTGTCCGCGGCAGCACGGGCGGCAGCAGACAAGGCTGCCGGCGGTAAGGATTGAAGCGAGGATTTGCGCCGGGTGGCGCAATCGTCGGCGGAGCGATCCGGCGACGCACGATGGACCCCATCCTCTGGTGCGGCGAGAACACATCGTCAAGGCCGACCACGATGGTTACAGGAGCAGGACATGAACCTGATCGAGCAGCTTGAGAAGGAAGAGATCGCGCGCGTCGCGGGCGGCAAGAAGATCCCCGATTTCGCTCCCGGCGACACGGTGATCGTGAGCGTCAATGTGGTCGAAGGCACGCGCAAGCGTGTGCAGGCGTACGAGGGTGTGGTGATCGCACGCCGTAACCGTGGACTGAACTCGGCGTTCATCGTGCGCAAGATTTCCAACGGCGAAGGTGTGGAGCGGACGTTCCAGCTGTACTCGCCGTCGATTGCCTCGATCGAGGTCAAGCGTCGTGGTGATGTGCGTCGCGCCAAGCTGTACTACCTGCGTGATCGCTCGGGCAAGTCGGCGCGTATTCGCGAGAAGCTGGCGCACAAGGGCGGCAAGCGCCCGGAAGCCGCCACCCCCGCGCAGTGATGTGCAAGGCGCTGCATTCGCGGCGCCGTTGTCTTCAACCCGCCACACCGTTGGCGGGTTGTTTCTATCTTCCCCGGCATGGCTGAGTCGTCCGATCGCGCGACAGCGCCCAGGCCTGCGCGTCTCCTCATCGACCCGGAGACGATTCCGCATGATCCGACGTTCGACAGCGAGCGGGCTGGACAGCTTGCAGTTGGGCATCCTCATTTGAGTGTGGGGGGCTTGCGCGCGCGCTTTGCAGCGCCGCCGTCCTGGGAGCCCGAGGTCCACACGGACAGCCGCTGGCGCACTCAGGACTCGCCGCCGCGTCCCGCCGCTGTCCTCGTGCCGCTGGTTGCCACCGGCGCGATGGTCGAGGTGCTGTTGACCCGTCGCACCGAACATCTGCACGACCATGCAGGCCAGATCAGCTTCCCCGGTGGTCGCACCGACAAGGGCGATCGTGATGCCATCCACACCGCGCTGCGCGAAGCGGAGGAGGAGATCGGCCTGCCCGCCGCGCACGTCGACATTCTCGGCGCGCTCCCGGAGTACGTGACCGGCACCGGTTACCGCGTCACGCCGGTGGTCGGGCTGATCGAGCAGCCCGTCGAACTGCGGCTCGATCGGTTCGAGGTCGATGAGGCATTCACCGTGCCACTGGCTTTCCTGATGGACCCGATCAATCACGAACGGCGTGCGATCGTGCACGATGGCGTGCCACGGCGCTTCTACGCGATGCCGTGGACCGCTGCCGGGCGCCGATACTTCATCTGGGGCGCAACGGCCGCGATGCTGCGCAATTTCTACTGGATGCTGCGGGCCTGATCCGGTGGCCGCGCCTGCGGCGATGACCGACGGTGCGCATTCAATAGAATGGACGCCATGTCCCAGCCTTCCCTCCGGACCGCCACGCCATGATGGGCTTTATTGCGCTGATCCTGACGCTGGCGCTCGAGCAGTTGCGGCCATTGCCAGCTCGGTCGCTGCTGTCGGCTGCGGCGGAGGCGGTTGCTGACGGCGCTGAAGCTCAACTGAACGCCGGACGGCGTCGGCATGGCCTGTTTGCCTGGATGCTGGTGGTCCCGGGGCTTGCACTTCTGTCGGGTGCGGCCTACCTGCTTGCCCTGCAGTTCTCTGTCTTCGCTGCGCTCGCCGTCAATGTCATCGTGCTCTACATGACGTTAGGCTTCCGGCAGTTCAGCCATCCGATTACCCAGATTCAGAAGTTGCTGGCGGCCGGCAATGCCGTTGCAGCGCGCGATCGCCTGGGCGACTGGCTGCGAATCGAGGACCCGACTGTCGACATCTCGGAGTGGCCGCTCGAAGAGGTCGTTCGCGTGACGATGGAGCGCGGCGTGCTTCTGTCGCATCGGCACGTGTTTGGCGTCTTCTTCTGGTTTGTCGTGCTGCCCGGTCCGATCGGCCCGGTCCTCTATCGCGTATCCGAGTATGTGGCGCGCCGATGGAACCGTGCGCCGCCTCCGGGCCGGGCGCCAGACCGGTTTGGCGACTATGCGCAGCGGGCGTTTGCCTGGATTGACTGGCTTCCGGTGCGCTTGACCGCTCTCGGTTTTGCCGTTGTCGGCGACTTCGAGGGGACGCTGCATGCGTGGCGGGCGGTGCGTCGCAAGCCCGATCCCGGCAGCCTGCCTTCCCTTGACAGTCGCTCGCTGCTGCTGATGACCGCCAGTGGTGCCCTGGGGACGCGCGTGTTTGCAGAGAGCGAGACCGCGCTGCTTCTCGACGAAGGTGCGGTCGACCCGGCAAGCTTTGCCGAGCCGGATCCATCACGCCTGAGCTCTGGCATAGGGCTGGTCTGGCGTGCGCTGATCCTCTGGCTGTTCCTGTTGCTGCTTCTGTCACTCGCTGGCTGGCTGACCTGATCGCACCTGCGGCTCGGGAGCCTGCGCGCCGCACTGCCAGCACGCCGCGAACTGCGGCTCGATCCGCTCACCACACTCGCAAGCCCAGGTCTTGCCGGCAAAGGGCTGCTGCAAGCTTTCCAGCAGGTCGCGTGCACGCCCTTCATCAAGCCTGTTGACGACCCAAAGTTGGGGCATGCACTGATCAAAGGGCAACTCGCCGAAGGCGCCTGCGGCGTGGGCGTTGCGCAACTCGCATGCGATGCCCGCCGCGCGCAGCACATTCGCGTAGTGCTGCGCTTGCAGCAGGTGGTCGCAGCGGCGCAGCAGGCGCATGGCGTCGTTGCCGATCTCAGGGGTAGGCGACCTGTCGCGCGATCTCGTCGGCGAGTTCACGGTAGAACGCATGCCGCTGCGGCTGCACATCGCCGCGCTCGACGGCGGCGATCACCGCACATCCGGGCTCGCTCAGATGTCGGCAGTTGGAAAAGCGGCAGTTGCCAAGAAAAGGCGTGAAGTCCGGCATCGCCGTCGCGCACTGCTGCAGGGACAGGTGCGCCAGCCCGAACGCGGTGAAGCCGGGCGTGTCGATCAGCGCGCCGCCGCGCTCTCCTGGCAGATCGAACCAGCGCGAGGCCGTGGTGGTCTGCTTGCCGACATTGAGTCGGCGGGAGTACTCCTGAGTCCGTGCATTGGCATCAACCAGCAGATTGAGCAGCGAACTCTTGCCCATGCCCGATTGGCCGACCAGCAGGGTCGTGCGGCCGGCGAACGCTTCGTGAAGTGTGCTGCGTGCGACCTCGGGCTGCATCCGCGCGGAGACCGACAGCGTCGGCACGCCGAGAGATGCGCCGAAGTCCACTGCAGCGCGTGCGGCATCGAGGCCCTCGGCGATATCGGTCTTGTTCAGCACGAGCAGGCTGGCGATGTCGGCCGCCTTTGCCGCAAGCAGCGCACGCCAGAGAAACAGCGGATTGAAAGGTGGCTGTGGCGCGAACACGATTGCCACCTGGTCGATATTGGCGGCCAGTTCCTTGATGCGGAACTGATCGGCGCGGAAGAGCAGTGTGCGGCGAGGCTCGATCGACTCGATCGTCGCTTGCTCGTGCGCGCAACTGCACTGAACCACGTCGCCAACGACAACATCCCCCTTGCGTCCGCGCCGGGTTGCGGGCAGGACGGGGCCGTCGAGGTGATCGGCGTCGCGCACCAGGTTGCCACGACCAAATGTTGCGACAACCCGGGCGCGCAGCCGGGTCGGTGCGGAGCGGCCCGGCGCGCTCATTCCTGCGCGTCGGGGGGCTGCCTGGTCAATGCGTCGACCTTGGCCGCACAGATGAAGTCGTTCTCCGAGATGCCGCCGACCGAGTGCGTATTGAATGCCACCGCGCAGCGGCCGTAACCGACATGCAGTTCGGGGTGATGATCTTCATCGTCGGCGAGTCGCGCGACCGCGTTGACGAAAGCGATCGTGGACGCAAAGTCAGCGAAGCGGAAGTCGCGCCTGAGGAAGCCACCGTCCTGTCGCCAGCCGGGCAGGGCAGACAGTTGCGCTGCGATCGCGGCGTCCTGCATCGGGGGGCCATCGAGATGACGGCAGCGACGCTTCAGCAAATCGGCACGCGTCAGCATGCTCAGGCGCCCGACGCCGAAGCCAGGCCGGCCGCGCGCAGCCGGGCAATCCGGATCGATGCTGGCGGATGCGAGTCGTAGAAGGCCGAGTGCAGCGGGTCGGGCGTGAGCGTCGAGGCGTTGTCCTCATACAGCTTGACCAGCGCTGCAACCAGGTCGTCGGCTTGACTGTGGCGGGCAGCGAAGGCGTCGGCCTCGAACTCGTGCTTGCGGGACAGCAGGCTGCCGAGCGGCGCAAGCACGAAGGTGAAGACCGGCAGCACCAGGATGAACAGCACGAGCGCCATGCCATGGCTGATCGATCCGGCTGCGCTCAGCGGCTCCACACCCAGGCCCACATAGAACCAGGGCTGCTCGACCAGCCAGCCCAGCAGCGCCAGGAAGGCAAGGCTCGCCGCGAACGAGAACAGCAGGCGCTTGGTGACATGGCGCAGCTTGAAGTGGCCCAGCTCGTGCGCCAGCACCGCCTCGATCTCCTGCGGCAGCAGCCGTTCCACCAGCGTGTCGAAGAAAACGATCCGCTTGGCTCGCCCGAGCCCCGTGAAGTAGGCATTGCCGTGCGCCGAACGGCGCGAGCCGTCCATCACGAATACGCCCCGGCTGGTGAAGCCAGTGCGATCAAGCAGCGACTGGATGCGCTGTGCCAGCGAAGGATCCGACAGCGGCTCGAACTTGTTGAACAGCGGCGCAATCAGCGTCGGATACAGCACGAGGATGAGCAGGTTGAAGGCAAGCCAAGCCAACCACGCGTACAGCCACCAGAGTGTTCCGGCAGACTGCATCAGCCAGAGAACCAGCGCCACCAGTGGCAGGCCGAGCACAGCGCCCAGCAGCAACGACTTGGCCGCGTCGGTAACGAACATCCGCGGCGTCATTCGGTTGAAGCCGAAAGACTGCTCGATGCTGAACTGGCTGTACCAGTCGAATGGCCACTCGATCAGCGTGAGCAGCAGTGCGACGGCCACCACGATCCCGATCTGGAACGTGAGCCCACTGCCCAGCCACGGCTGCAACTGGTCGGCGATCCACTGAAGGCCGCCGAGCAGCGTCAAGGCCAGCAGCAACGCTGCGCTGGCGGCGGCCCGGACGATGGTCAGTCGTTGGCGTGCCGCGGTGTAGGCCGCCGCACGCTGGTGCGCCTGCAGCGTGATCCGCTCTGCAAACTCGTCAGGTACCCGATGCGAGTTCGCGGCCACGTGACGGATCTGACGCAGCGCGAGCCAGAATTGAAGACCGACCATCAGCAGCAGAAAGGCGGCAAAGACGAGCGTGAAAGCCAGAGCCATCGAGGGAATCTGTATCCGTTGAGCGTTTGAATGTCCTGAGCGGAGGACCGCGAGCAAAGCCTGGTCAGCGCCCTCCGCGCCAACGGCGGATGATATCCGCCATGCGAGAATCACGGCCCGTGTGTTTCACCACTTCCCTTCAGGGCAATCCCTTTGAACCAGATGCCGCGCCACGCCCGTTTCGACGAAAACAATCTGGTCTGGATCGACATGGAGATGAGCGGTCTGAATCCCGACTCCGACCGTGTGCTCGAAATTGCCGCCGTGGTGACGGATGCGCAGCTCGAGGTGCTGGCCGAAGGGCCGGTGCTGGTGGTGCGCCAATCAGATGCGGTGCTGCAGGGAATGGATGCGTGGAATACGGCCACGCATGGCCGCTCGGGGCTGACCGCCAAGGTTCGGGACTCGATGCTCGATGAGGCTGCGGTCGAGCGGCAGATGATCGAGTTCCTGGCCGCCCACGTCCCGGCGGGCAAGTCGCCGATGTGCGGCAACTCGATCTGCCAGGACCGTCGCTTCATGGCGCGCTGGCTGCCACGGCTCGAGGCGTTCTTCCATTATCGCAACGTCGATGTCAGCACGCTGAAGGAACTCGGGCGTCGATGGGCGCCGGAGGCAGTTCGTTCCTTCGAGAAGCGCAGCAGGCACGAGGCGCTGGCCGATATCTACGAGTCGATTGACGAGCTTAGGCACTACCGGAAGCATCTGCTGAAGGTCTAGCGCAGCGTGCGCTCATTCCGCCACGCCAGCAAGCCGTAGACCCTGCAGCAGGTGCCTGTCGTATTGCTGCTTCAACGCCGGCACCGAGCCCGCGACCGACGTCTCCACCCAGCGCACGCTGAACCCGGGCCGTAGCCGCATCAGCTCGGCGCGCGAGCGGGCGGCCGCGTCGCGATCGCCGGCGAGCGCGTGTGCTGCCGCCAGCAGCATGTGGTCCGGCCAGTCGGGTCCGTGCGCCAGCCCGCGCGTGCACGAGTCGATCGCTGCGCCATAGAGGCCGAGCAGCAGTTCGGAAGCGCATCGGTTGTGCAGATGCAGCCCCACGTTTTCGCTGCTGGGGTTGAGCGCGAGTGCATGATTGAATTCGGCGATCGCCTCGTCATGGCGACCCAGGGACTGAAGCAGCGAGCCTCGCTGGCCGTGGATCAACTGATCGGTCGGGTTAAGCGCCAGTGCGCGGTCGATCGCCTCGAATGCACTGGCTGACTGACCACGCGAGGTCAGCACACTGGCGCGGATGCGCCAGGCCTGAGGATCGGTAGGGGTGGCGATGACTGCGCGCATCGAGGTCTCGTCGGCCCGCTGGTACAGCGCCTCGGTGCCGGCGCCGTGCTCGCCGCGGTCTGCCCGCGCGAGCAGCGTGGCAGCCAACCACTGCAGCGCGCCGCCGTGGTCGGCGTCGATGGCGACGGCTTGCTCCAGAAGAGCCTGAACCTGAGCGAGCTCGGCATCGGTGATCGCCAGCCGCAACATCTGTTTTGCCTGCAACGTCAGCGTGTAGGCCGTTGGCGGCGCACCACTGGCCTTGTGGCGCGCAAGGTCAGCGCGATCGATCTCGATCGTGAGGGCATCGACCAGCTGCACCAGCACCGGCACCGGCGTTCCACGTTCGGTGGTTCGCTCCGCCTCGATCGTGGTCGACCATAGTTGCGCGCCCGATTCGCTGCTGAGCAGGCGCACCGTGACGCGCAGCGTGTCGGCCGTCTCGCTGTAGCCGGATTCGACGACATACCGCACGTTCAGCAACTCGCCTGCGTTGCGCGGATCGACCGGCTGGCCTGCGACGCTTTTCACGGCGGAGAACGCCGTTACGGCGCCCGGCAGCACGCGCGACAGCGCTGCAGTGAGGTCCTCGCCGAACCGCAGCGCCCGGGTCTGGCTTTCGGGCGGCGCTTTGGCAGGGAGCACCGCAATCGACTGCGGCGGCGCTTCGGCATGCGCGAGCAGAGGGGAGCGAACCAGCCACCAGGCGCCCGTGGCCAGCGCGAGCGCGACCGGCAACCAGATCAGCCGTCCCACTGCCAGACGTCGAAGCAGCCCGCCGTTCAGCCCGCTTTTCGACGGTCCACTCACGGCTGCGTAGACCCGCAGCGGCCGTGTCATGTTCTTGACGCGATGCAGTCCTGTATCGACCAGGCGTACCCCCGACATCTGTCGTACCTGATCATGGACCGCCTGCGAAAGCGCGATGCCGCCCGGCATGGCAAGCGTTTCGAGGCGCGCGGCCAGATTCACGCCGTCCCCGGCGATTTCATCGGCCTCGACGAGGATGTCGCCGAGGTTGATGCCGATCCTGAATTCGATGCGCCGGTCCTGGTCGAGGTCCCGGTTGAGGTCACGCATCTTGTCCTGGATCGATAGTGCGCAGGCGAGTGCGTCAGCGGCGCTGCTGAACTCCACCAGCATGTCGTCGCCCTTGCTGCGCACCAGGCGGCCGCGGTAGCGCAAGACCTCGGGTTCGCTGACCTGTTGTCTGATCTGCCGCAGCCGTGCATGGGTGCCGCTTTCGTCGCGCTCCATCAGGCGGCTGTAGCCCGCCACGTCGGCAAGCATCACGGCCGCGAGCCGGCGCGTGGGCTGGACGGGATCAGCGGGAGTCAACGAGTCAGACACGACGTATCAACGCGTAACGGTCGAGATCAGAACGGCATCACAATGCGACGGGACAGTGTGTCCGCGACTCCGCAGCCGCGCAAGCGCGGTAGCCGGCAGCAATCTGCGCGACGGCCGATCGTATACTCGCCGCGGCGGGTGGGCCCGAGTCGATCGCCGGGTCATGCCCCGCGTAACTCGCCGTAGTTCAATGGATAGAACGGGGTCCTCCTAAGACTCAGATGCAGGTTCGATTCCTGCCGGCGGGACCATCGGTGCACAGGGCGGGCGACGGCGCCGCGGTGGCTGGATGTGCGGTTCGTCCGCCACGTTGCGCGTCTGCCTCCAGTTTTGCCGAAGCGGCCGACGGGTGGCCCCCGATGCGGTGGATAGAATGCGCCGCCGCTGATCTCGGGCGGTCGCCGCGCAGATCGCGCACGATCGGCGAGCCGCCCCCACATTCGTTCAAGCGATATCGATGACCACTGCCTCCCGCCCGCGCACTGCCCGCTCAATGTCTGATTACACCGAAGGCTCGATCCGCGTCCTCAAGGGGCTGGAACCGGTCAAGCAGCGCCCGGGCATGTACACGCGTACCGATTCGCCGCTGCACATCGTCCAGGAGGTGATCGACAACGCCGGCGACGAAATGCTGGCCGGCTTCGGTTCGCGCATCGACGTCATCGTCCATGCCGACGGCAGCGTCAGTGTTGAAGACGACGGTCGTGGCATCCCGGTGGGCCTGCATCCGGAGGAGAAGGTGCCGGTGGTCGAAATCGTCTTCACCCGCCTGCATGCCGGCGGCAAGTTCGATAAGCGCAGTGGCGGCGCGTATGCGTTCTCCGGTGGATTGCATGGCGTCGGTGTGTCGGTCACCAATGCGTTGGCACAGCGGCTCGATGTTTCGGTGTGGCGCGACGGCCGGCTGAGCACGATCTCGTTTTCCGGCGGCGACGTGCGCGAGCCGCTGGCAACGCGCACGGTGCGCGGGGAGGACCGCAAGTCCGGTACGCGCGTCCAGGTGTGGCCTGACCCGAAGTACTTCGATCATGCCGCCATTCCTGCCGATGAACTGGAGCGGCTGCTCCGTTCCAAGGCGGTGCTGCTGCCTGGGACCGAAGTCACGCTGACGGTCGAGAAGACCGGGCGGGCATTGCGCTGGCGCTACGACGGCGGGCTGCAGCAGTACCTGCTGGCAGCGCTCGGGGTCGAGCCGCTGCTGCCGTCTTTCGAGGCCGAGGGGTATGCGCAGGCCGATGACGACAGTTTCGCGGCCGGCGAGGGCGCGCGCTGGGTTCTCGTGTGGACGGAGGAAGGGCCGGTGGTTCGCGAGAGCTACGTCAACCTGATCCCGACGCCCGCGGGTGGCACGCACGAGGCCGGTCTGCGCGAGGGCATGTTCAACGCCGTGCGTGCGTTCGTCGATGCCCATGCGCTGCTGCCCAAGGGTGTGAAGCTGCTGCCCGAAGACGTGTTTGCGCGTGCCAGCTTCGTGCTGACCGCCAAGGTCCTCGATCCGCAGTTCCAGGGCCAGATCAAGGAACGGCTCAACAGCCGCGACGCCCTGCGCCTGGTCGCAAGTTTCGTGCGTCCCCAACTCGAGATCTGGCTCAATCAGCATCCGGATCACGGCCGCCGGCTGGCTGAACTGGCGATCCGGCAGGCGCAAGCCCGCACCCGGGCCGCCCAGAAAGTCGAGAAGAAGAAAGGGTCGGCCGTTGCCGTGCTTCCGGGCAAGCTCACCGACTGCGAGAGCACCGACATCAGCCGTAACGAGCTGTTCCTGGTCGAGGGCGACTCGGCCGGGGGATCGGCCAAGATGGGGCGCGACAAGGAGTTTCAGGCGATCCTGCCGCTGCGGGGCAAGGTGCTCAACACCTGGGAGGTTGAACGCGACCGGCTGTTCGCCAACGCCGAGGTGCACGATATCTCCGTGGCGATCGGAGTCGATCCGCACGGTCCGGACGACGCCATTGACTTGAGCGGGCTGCGTTACGGCAAGGTCTGCATCCTGGCCGATGCCGACGTCGACGGCGCCCACATCCAGGTGCTGCTGCTGACGCTGTTCTTCCGGCACTTCCCGCGGCTCCTCGATGCCGGCCATGTGCATGTGGCGCGTCCGCCCTTGTTCCGCGTCGACGTGCCGGCGGCGGGCAAGCGGCCGGCGCGGCGGCTGTACTGCCTCGATGGTCAGGAGCTCGACGCCACGCTCGCCAAGCTTGCCGACGAAGGTGTCCGGGCGGGCAGCTGGAGCATTTCGCGCTTCAAGGGCCTGGGCGAAATGAGCGCTGAACAGCTGTGGGAAACGACCATGAGTCCTGACACCCGCCGGCTGCTCCCGATCACCCGGGGCGATGTCGCGCTCAATGACACGCGCGCCGTGATGACGATGCTGATGGGCCGCGCCGAGGCGCAATCGCGGCGGGCGTGGCTGGAAGAGCACGGCAACGAGGTGGAAGCCGACGTCTGATCGCCAGTTGGCGCGCGCCCGGGCGCGGGTCGTCTTCTGCTGGGGCGACACGGCCATTGGAAAACGCAGGGCATTGTGCGGAGGTTGCCAGTCCGGGCGAGTCAGCCAGCGTGATCTCGGCGATACTGCGAACGTTGTCGCCTCCCCCAGCGAGTTCGCGTGCCTCCCCCGGTCGATCCCTCCAAGACCCGACAGCCCCGTTTCACTGTTCGCGCCGCAGCGTTGTCGGGCTGGCTGCTTGCGCTGATCTTTGCAGCCACAACGCTGCTGAGCCTGAATGACTTTCAGGTCGTGATGCGCTTCCCTGGCGTGGTGGTCGGTGCAGCGCTGACCCTGGCGGTGCTTGGTTCCGTCGGACTGCTCCTGATGGGTCTGGGCGCGCTGCGGCGACGGTCGCGCTCGCCGCGCGTCAGCGAACTTGACGACGTCGGTATCGGCCTGGCCGTTTACGACGCTGGCGACCGGCTGGTCCGCTGCAACGACACCTTTCGAGCGCAGTTCCCCGAGATCGCGCACCTACTCGTTCCCGGCGCTCGATTCGAGGATCTGATGCGTGCGCACGGCGCGGCGACCGCAAGCGTGCCGCTGGGCTCCTCGGAGCTTGAGCGACGGGTGGCGAAAGTGGTCGCACGACGTCGCAGCGCGGTCAGTCACGACGAGGTCTGTGAACTCCCGCGCGGCTGGATGCGCATGACCGATATGCCGACAGCCGATGGCGGGGTGTTGAGCCTGCGATTCGATCTCGACGCCCGCCAGTTTGCCGAGCACGATCTGCACGTTCGCCGCAAGGTTGTCAGCGAGTTGTCGGATCTGACGCTGGATTGGTTCTGGCGCTCTGACGCGAACGGCCTGCTGGTTGAGGTGTCTGATCGGGGTCGCACGGCTTTCGGGTATCCGGACGAGGTGATGATCGGCCGAAGCCGCGAGCAGCTCCCCGGGTTTGAGGCAGAGCCGGAGGCGCTGGCCGCGTATCGGCGGCATGTGTCTGCGCACGAGCCTTTCCACTGGTTTACCTACCGTTGTCGGCGCGCCGATGGCCGGCCGCTTTGGGTGGCTGTCTGCGGACGTCCGATATTCGATGGCGTTGGCGTGTTCCAGGGCTACTACGGGGTCGGCCGGGAGGTGACTGACCGCGAGTCCACGATCGCGGCGCTTGTTGAGTCGACCGAAGGGCTGCGCGCGCTGAATCGGCTTGTCTCCGAATGGTTCTGGCAAACCGACAGCGCCTTGCGGTTCACTGAAGTACGAGGTCCTGGCGAGGCTGGAAGCCGTCTGGCTGAAGCGCTTCGTGGCCAGCCGGTGGAGTTCATCGCGCAGCATCCGCGCTACCAGTTCGACTGGGATGCGCTCAATGCAAGCATGCAGGCGCGCCAGCCGTTTCGGCGCATACCATTCACGTCGATTGACTCGGCGGGTGAACAGCGTCATCTCGAGATGTCGGGCGAGCCGGTGTTCCTGCGTGGCGAGTTCGCCGGCTACCGCGGGCTGGTCTGGGACGTGACCCAGCGCGAAGGCCTGCTGGCGCGGGTGAGCGCAAGCGAGGCACGCTTCCGGGCGCTGACCGCCCTGTCCTCCGACTGGTACTGGGAGACCGACAGCGAGCTGTGCGTGACCTCCTTCGACAGTGGAGGCGAGAGCGCCAATGCGCAGCCAGTCGCGGAATGCGGCCGCACGCTCTGGGACGGTGACAACGAGCTGGAGTCCGTCCAGCCGGCGAGCTGGGCGTCGCTGCAGGCCGACATGCAAGCGCGGGCACCGATCCGCGACGTGCTGCTGCGCCGTTGGGTCAGCGCGACCCACCAGCCGGTCTTCGTGCTTCTCAGCGGCGATCCGATGCACGATGCCGGTGGCCGGTTTGTCGGCTACCGCGGCGTGGCCAAGGACATCACGGAACAGGTCCGCACGCAGGCGCGGATCGAGCAGCTGGCGCGCGTTGATCCGCTGACGCAGTTGTACAACCGCCAGTCGTTCGATGAGCGTGCCCAGCAGATGCTGAACGCCGCATATTCAACGGGTCGCACGTGCGCGCTGCTGTTTGTCGATCTCGACAACTTCCGCCTTCTGAACAATGGCTATGGGCACCGCATTGGCGACCGTATGCTGCGTGTGATCGCTGACCGCATGCGCGCCGTCGTGGGCGATGCCGATCTGCTTGGTCGGCGAGGCGGCGATGAGCTCGTGGTTCTGCTGACCAACGTCCCTCAGCCCGAAGCGGCGGTCGAGGTGACGCAGCGGCTGATCCGCGCCATCTGCGAGCCTGAACGGATGCTCGGGATGGAGGTCAGCATCACGGCATCGATCGGCGTGGCGTTCTTCCCCGACGATGGTCCGGACCTCGACGCGCTGCTGAACGCCGCCGATGCGGCCATGTATCAGGCCAAGGATGCAGGCCGCAAGACCTACGCGCTGTACACGTCCGCGGTTGCACGGCGTGTCGACCTTCGCCTGCGACTGGAACAGAGGCTGCGGCGCGCGCTCGAAGCGCGCGACTTCCGGCTGCACTATCAGCCGCTGGTGTCGCTGGTCGATGGCCGGATGGTCGGTGCCGAGGCGCTGCTGCGCTGGAAGGACGCCGAGATGGGCGAGATCTCGCCATCCGAATTCATTCCCATCGCCGAGGAAAGCGGCCTGATCGTCGGTCTGGGCGACTGGGTGATCCGTGAAGCGTGCCGGGTTCGCCGTGTCTGGCGCGGGCTCGGGCTCGACCTGCCGCCGATCGCGATCAACTTTTCCAGCGTGCAGTTGCGTCAGGTCGGCTGCGTCGACGCGTTCCTCGGCGTGCTGGCCGAGTTCGAGGTGCAGGCCAGCGATATCGAGATCGAGGTCACCGAGACCGGCCTGCTCGACCTGGACACGGTCTCGCGCGAAAACCTGATCAGGCTGCGCAATGCCGGTGTTCGCATCGCGCTGGATGACTTTGGCGTGGGCTTCTCGAGCCTTTCACATCTGCGCGACCTGCCAATCAACCGGCTGAAGATCGACCGCAGCTTCACGGTGGACTGCATGCGCGACGCGCGCACGCTGACGATCGTGAAGGCGGTGGTGGACATGGCACGCTCGCTCGGCATCGCCGTGACAGCCGAAGGCATCGAAACGCAGGCGCAGCAGACGTGGATGCAGCACCTCGGCTGCGACTCGGCGCAGGGATTCCTGTTCTCGCGGCCGCTGGCGGCCGACGACTTCCTGCGCCAGTTCCTCGACCGTCGCAGCGCGCTGCGCGAACGCTCGCTGCTGCACTAGGCGCAGCAGCGAACGCTCAGTGCAGCGGCGTAGCCGGCTGCTCCTCGCTTTCCTCGGGCGTCTCGGTGTGTACCGAATGGCCAGCCGGGTTCGGGAACATCGGGGCGCCGCAGTCGTCGCAGAACTCCAGCGGAAACCGCTGCGGGTGCAGCGTGATGTGGGTCACGCCGGTTGCGCGCAGTGCCGCCTCGGCATCTTCGAGCGCCTTTTCTTCATCGTCGCCGAGCAGCGGCCAGACGATGCCCTCGATCACGCTGTCGTCATTGCCAGCGGCGCCGATGCCTACGCGCAGCTCGATATCACGCCCGCTGCGCTTGTCCTCGTACACCCCGACGGCTGCATGCAGCGCCTGCGGCGAGATGTCATAGGCAAGCTTCAGATAGGCCACCGCAGCCTGCAACGAAAACTCGCGAAGTTCGCGGTCGGCCTGTCGCAATGCGGCGTGAAATGCATTGGGCGACAGCATCCGGTAGCGGCATCCGGTCAGCATCGGCGCGAGCGCGGCGCCGGCCTGCTCGCGGAACGCGGCCAGTGCCCCGAGCTTGGCATCGGGATCGACGCCGGTCTGCTGCCAGTGAAACAGCGCCTGTCCCTGCGGCGCGACGATCGCGGCCAGCAGGTAGCGCGTGTCAGCCAGCATCGACACCGGCTCGCGCAGCGATTTCGGATCGACCTTCATGCGCGTGCCCTGCGTGGCGGCCTCGAACAGCCGGCTGGCCGTGTCATGCACCTCGCCGAAGGATTCGGGTAACTGGTCGATCGCATACAGGTAATCGGCCAGCACCACGCGCGTGCCGCTGGCCGCCAGATGGCCGCTGAACTGCGCGAGCACCGCGTCGGCCACCGACGCCGACAGTCGGGCTGCGGGCAGCTTGTAGCGCGACCACGCCAGCAGGGGCATGGCCACCAGCAGCGCATCGTGCGGCTTGCCGTCGATCTCGATGGCCGCGCTCTCGGCGCAGGACTCCGCGAGGTCTGCCAGGTCGTCGTAGGCGAGGGGACTGGACTTGGCGAGCGCATCGAGCGCGACGTCGATGTCGCCATCAAAGCCGCGCGCCAGGCGGTCATTCAGCAGTTCGACGAGCCGCCGCTCCCACAGGTGGTCTTCGAGGCGATTCGCAGACTCCGACAAACGGCAGGCCAGCTTGCCGAGGGTATCCGCGTCGGCCGACTGGCGGGCACGCGAGATGAAACGATTACGGCGCATGGATGCGCTCCGTGAACGGACAACCGCGGATTATCCCACTGCCGCCACCGGCTGTTCAGGGCGCGATACGCCGGATTCGGGCGCGGGAGTCCGGGGCGAGCGGTTTCGTACCGGACTGCGCGCGCAGGAAGTCGGCCAGTGCGTCGACATCGAGCGGGCCGCCGATCGGCTCGCGGCCATCGCGCAGGGTGATGAACCCGTCGCCCCCGGCCGCGAGAAAACTGTTCACGGTGACGCGGTAGTCGCGGTCAGGCTCGATCGGTTCGCCTTCAATGCGCATCGAGCCGGGGTCGATCCGCTGGCCCCAGGGGCGCTGGTCCGACCATGCGTAGCTGAAGCCGCGCGACGGTTGCAGGAAGCGTGCGCGCTCGCTGCGCCGACTCCATTGCATCTCCAGCAGCGTGCGTAACTGGGCGCCGGTCAGCGTCAGCGTGACCAGCGCATTGCCAAACGGTTGCACGGTGAAGATATCGCCAAAGCTCACTGCGCCATCGTCGCCATGCGGGATCAGGTCGCCGCGGATGCCGCCCGGGTTGGTCAGCGCGATGCGGGCGCCGTTGTCGCGCGTGGCGGCAAGTTGCGCATCGGCGATCAGGCGCCCGAGCGCGTGATCGCCGCCGTCGCTGGCGCGCCGGTCGAAGGTGCCCGCGATCCTGCCTACCGGCTTTCGCGCAAGCGGCGCAGCGCGCTCGCGGTAGTGCTCGACCAATGCCAGCACGGCCCGATCCGGAACAAGGGCCGGATGCGCGGCCATCAGTGCCGGTTCGGCCTGGGCGTCGAGGCCGTTCGGCACGGTCACATTGGTCGCACGCACCTGTTCGCGCAGCACGCGGCCGCTGCCGCGGTCGAGCGGCAGATCGACGACCGACAGCAACCGACCGAACGACGCGCCCTGGATCACGACGCGTCCGTCGATGCGGCAGTTGTAGGCGCGGTGCGTGTGGGCGCTGAGCACCACGTCGATCGCGGCATCGAGGGCACGCGCAATGTCGAAGATCGCGCCCTGGGGGTTGTCGCAGCCATTGATGCCACCCTGGGCCTCGCCGCCCTCATGCACGAGGGCGACGATGGCCGCCACGCCCGCGGCGCGCAGCCGGGCTGCTTCGCGATTGATCGCCGCCGCTTCGGCGGTGAAGCGCCAGCCGCGCACGCCGGCTGGACGGACGATCGACGGCGTGACCCGGGTGACCGCGCCGATGAAGGCAACGCGGATGCCATCGACCGCGACAGTCCACGACGGTGCCAGCAAGGTCTTGCCGCTGCCGTCGACGACGTTGGCAGCCAGCAGTGGGAAGCGCGCGCCGTCGTAGCGGCCGTCGGGATGCGCGCAGGTTGCCAGTTCGCCGCGCGGTGTTGCCGCGCAACCGCCGCCGGCGATGCGTCGCAGTTCGTCCACGCCCTGGTCGAACTCGTGGTTGCCCACCGCGTTCAGTTGCAGGCCGATCAGGTTCATCGCCTCGATGGTGGGCTCGTCGCGGAACAGCGCGGAGACGAGCGGCGAGGCACCGATCAGGTCGCCGCTGGAGACGAACACGCTGTGCGCAACCTCGGCGCGCAGCGCGCGGACGCGGCTCGCGACGTATGCCGCACCGCCGGATCGCAGCGGCACGCTGCGCGTCGGGTCGGCCGGATGCGGGACGGCGATCGCGTTATCGCCCGGTTCGAGATGGCCGTGAAAGTCGTTGATCGCGATGATGCGCAGGGTCAGCGGGTTGGCTGCGGCCGCTGCGGCCGCGAACAGCAGCAGCGCCAGCGCGATGGTCTGGCGGACGGCGATGCGCGGCGGTGTGCAGGAAAGAGGGACTCGGTTCATCGTGCGATTATCGTGCGCCGCAACGCTCCCTGGGTGCCGCGCTGACGCCAGGGCGCCCGGACGGTCCCTCAAGGCAGGGTTGCCACCTGAAGTGCTCTGCTAGATTCCGACAATGAGTTCATCGGCTCTCGATCTGCCGCAGTCGCCGGCGCCGCAGTCCGGGCGTCGCGATGCCGAGGTCATCGGACTGGTCGGCCTGGCGCATGGCACCTCGCACTTCTTCCACCTGCTGATTCCCCCGTTGTTTCCCTGGCTGATGCCGGAATTCGGACTCAGCTACGCGCAGGCCGGCTTCCTGATGACGGTGTTTTTTGTCATCAGCGGCATCGGTCAGGCGCTGGCGGGCTTCATCGTCGATCGGGTCGGTGCGCGCAATGTGCTGCTGTTCGGGGTCGCAACGCTGTCGCTGTCGGCCGCTGCGCTTGGACTGGCGCAGAGCTATGGCGGCCTGATCATTGCGGTGGCGATTGCCGGCCTGGGCAACAGCATCTTTCATCCGGCCGACTTCAGTCTGCTCAATCATCGGGTCTCGGTGACCCGGCTCGGGCATGCGTTCTCGATGCACGGACTCTCCGGCAACCTGGGCTGGGCGATGGCACCCGTGTTCATGACCGCCATCGCCGCTGCGTCCGACTGGCATGTGGCCGCGTTTGCCGCGTCGGCCGTGGGCTGCGCGGTGCTGGGGCTGCTGATCCTTCGCCGTGCGACGCTCGACGATTCGAGTGCGGTGGCGGCGGTGGCCCCCTCGGCGGCGGCCGTGCGCGACAGCGCAGCGGGCGGTGCCGGAGTGGGCGGCGCATTCGCGTTCCTGCAATCGCCTCTGGTCTGGCTGTGCTTTGTCTTCTTCTTCCTGATCACCAGCGCCGGCGGCATTCTGCAGAGCTATGCACCAACGATCCTCGGCAATGTCTACGGCCTGCCGCTGGCGTTGGCCACCGCGGCGTTGACTGCGTACCTGCTCGGCAGTGCGGCAGGCATGCTGGTCGGTGGTTTCGTTGCCGCCGCGCGGCAGGACAACGAGCGTGTGATCGCCGTGGCCCTGGGCGCAGCCGCGCTGTTCGCGGTCGTGCTCGCCACCGGCGCGCTGCCTTCGATACTCGTGCTGCCAACGATGGCGCTGATGGGCTTTGGCGTTGGAGTGGCAGGACCGAGCCGTGATCTGCTGGTCCGTCGCAGTGCAACCGGCCAATTCGGCAAGGCGGCCTATGGGCGGGTGTATGGATTCGTCTACTCCGGCCTCGATCTGGGACTGGCGCTGTCGCCGATCGTGTTCGGCATGCTGCTCGACGCCGGTCGATTCTCTGCCGCGATGGCGGCCGTCGCCGTGCTGCAGGTGCTTGCGCTTCTGAGCGCACTGTGGGTAGGCGGCGCCCAGCGCCGCGCTGCATGACTGGGTGTATCTCGATGATTCCGACAACCGACCTGTGCGATGCGCATGAAGACCGGATTGCCGATGGACGCCTGATGGCGCTGACCCCCGGCTGGTTGAGCTTCGGTCGTCACAGTGCGTTCTGCGGGCCGGCGGCAACGCTCAAGGTCTTCGAGGACAACTCGCTGATCGCCGAGGCCGTGCGCACTGCGGGCGTGGGCCGCGTGCTGGTGATCGATGGCGGTGGCAGCTTGCGCTGCGCGCTGGTCGGCGGAAATCTCGCCAAGGCTGCGGCGGAAAACGGCTGGCAGGGCATCATCGTCAACGGTGCGATTCGTGATGCCGACGAGCTCGACGCGCTCAACATCGGCGTCCGCGCCCTGGCGCTGCACCCGGTGCGTTCGATCAAGCGCGGGGAGGGATGCCGCGATCTGGCGGTGGCCATGCCAGGCGCAGTGGTGCACCCGGGCGACTGGATCTACGCGGACCGCGATGGCGTGCTTGTGAGTCGCGAGGCGCTCTGACCGTTGGGCGTCGGGCGTGTGCGGCGGGTCACGCCGAGGTCAACTGCAGGCCCAAGCCGCCGATTTCGCAAATCCAAAGATGCTTTCGCCATATGAAAGCTCGCTTGTGCTTCGCACAAGTCAAGTTTTCATTTCGGGGCATTTGCTTTCGGATTGAGAAATGATCGCGGCAAGTCTCTGAATTTACTCGTCTAAATATTCTGTCTTATATAAGACAAAAGAGTTGTTGCTCCGCACCGTGACTCCTACGATTCCTCGTGTGGTGTGCGCAATCGAGCCGGATGGCCGTGCGCAGACTGCCCGAGTGAATCGACCCAGAAGACCCGAAGGAGTGATGAGCATGACCGCACGCAAGCTGGAAGCGCAACGCCTGCAAAAGGAATGGACCGAGAGCCCGCGCTGGAAGGGCATCAAGCGTGGCTACACCGCCGACGACGTAGTTCGGCTGCGGGGCTCGGTACAGATCGAACACACGCTGGCCAAGCGCGGTGCGGAAAAACTGTGGCGCCTGCTCAACGAGGAGCCGTTCGTCAACGCGCTGGGCGCGCTGACCGGCAACCAGGCGATGCAGCAGGTCAAGGCGGGCCTGAAGGCGATTTACCTGTCGGGCTGGCAGGTGGCGGGCGACGCCAACATCGCGGGCGAGATGTACCCAGATCAGTCGCTGTACCCGGTCAATTCGGTGCCGCAGGTGGTCCGCCGCATCAACAACACGTTTCAGCGCTGCGACCAGATCCAGTGGTCGGAAGGCAAGAGCCCCGGCGATGCGGGCTACGTCGACTATTTCGCCCCGATCGTCGCGGACGCCGAGGCCGGCTTCGGCGGTGTGCTCAACGCGTTCGAACTGATGAAGGCGATGCTCGACGCCGGTGCGGCCGGCGTCCACTTCGAGGACCAGCTGGCGTCGGTCAAGAAGTGCGGCCACATGGGCGGCAAGGTGCTGGTGCCAACGCGCGAGGCGGTCGAGAAGCTGGTGGCCGCGCGACTGGCGGCCGACGTCATGGGCGTGCCGGCGCTGCTGGTGGCGCGTACCGACGCCGAGGCGGCCGACCTCGTCACCGCCGACGTCGATGACAACGACAGGCAGTTCTGCACCGGCGAGCGCACGGTGGAAGGCTTCTTCCGCACCAAGCCTGGCCTCGCTCAGGCGGTTTCGCGGGGTCTGGCCTACGCCCCCTACGCGGATCTCGTGTGGTGCGAGACCGGCAAGCCGGACCTCGCGTTCGCGCGCGCGTTTGCCGAGGCGATCCACAAGCAGTTCCCGGGCAAGATGCTGTCGTACAACTGCTCGCCGTCGTTCAACTGGAAGAAGAACCTGGACGACGCCACGATCGCCAAGTTCCAGCGCGAGCTGGGT
>CAZTUT010000030.1:0-24822 GCA_964616395.1 uncultured Burkholderiaceae bacterium | reverse complement strand
AAGCCCGGCAAACGCTGGCACGAAGCTGACGCCGCCGGCATCGGGGACCTGCATAGCCAGCGCCTCGACCTCCTCGGAGCGGGTGAACAGACCAAGCCCGTCACGCAGCCACTGCACGACCGCGCCGCCGATGAATACCGAGCCCTCCAGCGCATAGCGCCGGCTGCCGCTGCCAAGCTGCCAGCCGGCCGTGGCCAGCAGCCGATGCGCGGATGCCTGCGGCTGTGCCCCCACGTTGAGCAGCATGAAGCAGCCGGTGCCGTAGGTGTTCTTGGCCATGCCGGGCTCGAAGCATGCCTGGCCGAACGTGGCAGCCTGCTGATCGCCGGCATTACCGGCGATCGGGATCGGAGCGCCGAAGACGTCCGCGGCAGTCTCGCCGATGACGCCGCTCGACGGCGTGATCACCGGCAGCAGCGCACGCGGGATGCGCAGCGTGTCGAGCAGCCAGTCATCCCAGTCGAGCGTGTGCAGGTTGGCCAGCAGCGTGCGCGAGGCGTTGCTCACATCGGTGGCGTGCACGGCGCCGCCGGTCAGATTCCAGATCAGCCAGGTGTCGACGGTGCCGAACGCCAGTTCGCCGCGCTCGGCGCGCGCTCTCGCACCGGGGATGTTGTCGAGCATCCAGGCCAGCTTGGTGCCCGAGAAGTAGGGATCGAGCAGCAGGCCAGTGCGGGCCGTGAATTCGGCTTCCAGTCCGCGCTGGCGCAGATCGGCGCAGGCGGTCGCGGTGCGCCGGTCCTGCCAGACGATGGCATTGCCTAGCGGCCGGCCGCTGGCGCGCTCCCACAGCACCACGGTCTCGCGCTGGTTGGTGACGCCGATGGCAGCCACGTCCGCGGGCGAGGCCTGCGCGCGCTGCAGCGCCTCGCGCGCGCAGGCAAGTTGTGTTGCCCAGATCTCGTCCGGATCGTGCTCGACCCAGCCGGGCTGCGGAAAGATCTGCGTGAACTCGTGCTGCGCGCTGGCGACCGGTTGGCCATCGTGACCGAAAACGATCGCACGCGAGCTGGTGGTGCCCTGGTCGAGGGCGAGAACGAAACGGCGCATCTGGGATCAACAGGAGCCGGAAGCGCGGCACATTGCCGGAACATCCGCGGAACGCAGACTATAGACGTCCGACGGCCCGCTGCGGCAGACTGCGGCGCAGCGCAAGCCATCTCGGCAGGCGCCCCCAAGAAGCCGCCCGGACGCGGCGGACCGCATCAGGAGACTACGCATGCATCGCCGTTCCCTGCTCGCCCTGACGTTGGGCCTCGCGGCCAGCGCCGCTTCGCTGCTCGCCGCGCCCGCGGCACTCGCCCAGGCGTGGCCGGCGCGACCCGTGAAGATCGTGGTGCCCTTCCCGGCCGGCGGAACGACCGACATCGTGGCCCGACTGCTGTCGGTCGAACTGCAGAAAGCCTGGGGCCAGCCGGTGGTGGTCGAGAACCGCGGCGGCGCCGGCGGCAACATCGGCTCGGAGGCGGTGGCCAAGTCACCGGCCGATGGCTACACGCTGCTGATGGCTACGGTCGGCACGCACTCGATCAACCTGCCGCTGTTCGAGGCCAACAAGCAGCGGCTGCCGTACCACCCGCTGAACGACTTCGCACCCATCACCAACGTGGCAGGCGTGCCCAACGTGATGGTGGTGCCAGCTGCGCTGCCAGTAAACAGCGTTCAGGAGTTCATCGCGCTGGCAAAGCGCCAGCCGGGGCGCCTGAACATGGCCTCCAGCGGCAACGGCACGTCGATCCATCTCGCCGGCGAGCTTTTCAAGTCGATGACGGGCACCTACATGCTGCATCTGCCCTATCGCGGCTCGGCGCCGGCGCTGCAGGACCTGATCGCCGGCAACACCCAGGTGATGTTCGACAACCTCCCGTCGGCGCTGCCGCACATCCGCAGCGGCCGACTCAAGGCGCTTGCGGTCACGAGCCGCGAGCGTTCGGCAGCGCTGCCGAACGTGCCGACCATGGAGGCTGCCGCCAATCTGAAGGGTTTCGACGCGTCGGCGTGGTTCGGGCTGCTGGCGCCGGCCGGCACGCCGCGCGAGGTCATCAACAAGGTGCATCAGGATGTCGCACGTATCCTGGCCACGCCCGAGATGCGCGAGCGCTTCGCTGCACAGGGCGCGCAGCCGATCGGCGACACGCCGGCCCAGTTCGGCGCCTTCATCCGCGCCGAGATCGACAAGTGGACGCAGGTCGTCAAGTTCTCCGGCGCGCGCGTCGACTGAGCGATGACCGGCGGCGCGGCGCCGCCTGACTTGGCCTGACGGGGCTTGCTTTGGCCTGATGGGGCCTGACTCGGCCAGTGCCCGACCTGCGCGTCCGGCATCGCGCAGTCACGTTGTCGTCATCGTGGACGTGAATAGTCTGCGCTTCGGCGCCGTATTCCTCAGATTGGCAGACCCTGTCATCCGGCTACGCTGTTCGCACGTTTCCAAGATGGCGTCATGCCGGCGGTTGGTCTGTCGGCGCCAGCCACCTGATGCGGCGAGCGCCGCGCAGATCTTGATGAAACCAGCAGCGATCACGGAGAAAGCCATGCTGATGCGGGTGCGGGAATGCGGCGACAGGATCCTCGTCGAGCTCGATGGCGTCGATGGCCGTCAGCAGGCGGTGCTGCGCGCACTCGATGCATACCGGCGTGGCGGTCATCGCGACGAAGCACTGGCCGTGGCCGACGTCACCGTGAGGACGTGCTCCAAAGCCATGCGCATCAGCCTGCGCGCCCGCCAAGGGCAGCCCGTGACCGCCGATACGGTCTACCGTTGCCTGCGCGAGGGTCTGTACCCGCAGCCGCTCGCCGCCGAACCCGCCTGAGACCGGATCAGGCCGCACGCCTCGACATCCACGCACCGCACCCTCGATGCCCGGTCATCCGGGCATCGCCCCGCAGACCAGGACAGCGCGTGCGGACCGGCCTCAGAACCGGTATCCGACACCGATGCTCAGCACCGGATACAGCTTGTACTTGTTGACGTCGTCGCGGAACTGCTGCTCCTCGGCACGGATATCCGACTGCAGTTGCGTGCACGCCGCAGCCGGAAGCGCCGGGCCGCAGGTGCCAGTCAGCGTGGCCGTCGGCCGCATGTAGAACGCGCCCAGGTCGGCGCTGAAGAAGAAGCCGGGCGACGCCTTCGGCGATGCGCCCCAGCCCAGTCCGAGATAAGGATTGGTCCGATCCCAGCGCACGCCGGCCTGGAGCGTGCCGACTGCATCGGCCGGGTAGTTGACACCGTTGATGTCGATGGTGCCGCCATCGGCGCGGCCATTGGCATCGAGCCGGTTGTTGTTGAACACGGCACCGGCGCTCAGCCGAAAACTGCCCGCGAACGGATGCATGTCCATCAGCAGTGAACCGTTGCTCAGCTTGAGCGTGCCCTCGTAGCGAACGCCCGACCGCGTTTCGTCGCGCGACAGCGAACCGCCCAGCAGGTTGGCGCGCAGACCGAACATCGAGCCCAGCCCGACGCCGACCTCTGCGCCCAGCCCATTGCTGCCTGCGCGCGCGGTCAGCGACTGCGCCTGTGCTGCCGGCAGCAGCGCGATCGCCGCCATCAGTGCCATGCCGGCTGCACCCGCTCCCGCCACCGCTCTCGTTCCACGCATTTCGCTCTCCCTCGGCCGTACGCTGCGCCGACCCGGCGTGGGTCGGCGTCGTGACCATGTCACGAACGAAGATAGCGATTCGTCGCTGCGCTGATCTGAGGAGATACAAGGCCGATCGTTGCCTTATCGGCCAACGCGGACGTTGGTCAGGCGCGCTGCAGTGCCAGCCGCAGCGCCAGGCCAACAAACAGCAGGCCGAGCAGCCGGTCGAGAGTTCGTCGTACCGGGCCGCAACGGCCGAGCCAGCCACCGGCGCGACCGGCTGCCCAGGCAATCGGCACGCTCACGACAAAGCTGCCGACCGCGAACACGGTGCCCAGAAGCGCCAGGCCCCATGCCTGCGCCGGCGCCTGCGGCGACACGAACTGCGGCAGCAGCGCCAGGAAGAAGAGCGCCACCTTGGGATTCAGCACATTGGTCAGGAAGCCCTGACGAACGATCGCTGCCAGCGGTGCGGCGGCGTGCGCGGGCGACGCGGCATCGCTCGCGCGGGCCAGCAGCAACCGCAGCCCAAGCCCGCCGAGATAGGCAGCGCCGGCCAGCTTGATCAGATCGAAGGCCAACGGCGAGGCGGCGATCAGCGCCGCCACACCGAGCGCCACCGCGGCCGTGTGCACCAGGCAGCCTGCCGCCACGCCGAAACCGGCGGCGATGCCAGCGCGTACCCCCTGCACGGTGGCGCGGCCGATCACGAACAGCAGATCCGGTCCGGGCGTGATGTTCAGCAGCAAGGCCGCTGCGATGAACAGCGGCAGGTCAACGATGCCCAGCGAGGACAGCACGCCACTTAGCGCCCGCAGCGGCGGCAAGCCGTCAGCCCGCGCCGGTGCAGCACGCGCCGTTTACTCGTCGGCATCTTCCTCGACGAAGCGCGGCTTGCGCGTGAAGCCGCGCGCTTCGTCGCTGCCCTGGTAGCCGGCCCGGGCGCGCGGCGCCGGCCGATCGCTGCGCGGCGCAGGACCTTCGACCACCTGCATCATCTGCAGCACCAGACGCAGCGCCTTGTTGACCGATGCATCGCCGCGGAACACGCGGGCGACATCGGGGTCGAGCGTGACGGTGAAGCCACGCGCCGGCGCGCGGCTGTCTCCTGCGGCATCGTCGCGGCGCGGGCGCTGCGCGCGCTCGTACGGATCGCCATAGGCGCTGCGTGCGGGCCGCTCGGTCGCGGCCTCGCCTCGCGGCGCATAGGGA
The DNA here is from genome assembly GCA_964616395.1 of uncultured Burkholderiaceae bacterium. Taxonomy (GTDB): domain Bacteria; phylum Pseudomonadota; class Gammaproteobacteria; order Burkholderiales; family Burkholderiaceae_F; genus JALHMQ01. The sequence goes on along the minus strand of CAZTUT010000030.1, from coordinate 20,029 downwards.
CGCGCAGGCGCGGAACGCGGACTGCGCGCCGGCCGTTCGGCCGCGGCATCGCCTCGCGGCGCATACGGACGCGACGGCGCAGCACGCGGACTGCGCGCGGGCCGCGGCGCGGCATCGTCGCGCGGCGTGTAGGGGCGGCGCGGCGCGGCGTCATCACGCGCGCCGTACGGGCGGCGTGGCGCGGCACCGGCAGCAGCGTAGGACTTACGGGCAGGCCGCTCGCCGCTCGCGGCGCGGGACGACGAAGCAGGCTTGGAAAACTTTTTCATGGACTCTCGTTGGCTGCCGGGCAGCATCGGGGAAACAGCGAGCGCTCGCCCGCTGATGCGCGGTCGGCGATGACGACAGGCGAACTGTAGCGCTTTCGGGCCCTCACACCCGAAAGCAACCGCCGTGGGGCGACGTGGACTGGCGCCTTGAAATGCAAAACGCCGCCTCATGTTTCCATGGGGCGGCGTTTCAGTTGCGTGAGCGCAGGCTCAGGCCTTCGCTGTCTTCTTCTCGTCGCGCAGTTCGCGCCGGAGGATCTTGCCAACGTTGGTCTTCGGCAGATCGCTGCGGAACTCGACGTACTTGGGCTTCTTGTAGCCGGTCAGCTGCTCCTTGCAGTAGTCCATCACGTCGCGCTCGGTCAGCGCCGGATCGCGCTTGACGACGAACAGCTTGACCGCCTCGCCCGAATGCTCGTCGGGCACACCGACCGCCGCGCATTCCAGCACGCCCGGATGCGCCGCCACCACGCCCTCGATCTCGTTCGGATACACGTTGAAGCCGGACACGAGAATCATGTCCTTCTTGCGGTCGACGATGCGAGTGAAGCCGTTCTCGTCCATGATGCCGACGTCGCCAGTGCGGAAGAAACCATCGGGCGTCATCACCTTGGCGGTCTCATCGGGCCGTTGCCAGTAACCGGCCATCACCTGCGGGCCGCGGATCGCGATCTCGCCGGTGGCACCCACCGGCAGGTAGTTGCCATCGTCGTCGAGGATCGCGATCTCGGTCGACGGCACCGGCAGGCCGATGGTGCCGGTGAACTTGTCGGTGTCGGTGCGATTGGCCGTGGCCACCGGCGAGGTCTCCGACAGTCCGTAGCCCTCGGCGATCGGGCAGCCGGTCGCCTCCAGCCAGCGCTTGGCCACCGCCTCCTGCACCGCCATGCCGCCGCCGGCCGACAGGATCAGGCGCGAGAAGTCGAGCTTGCGGAACTCCTCGTTGTTCAGCAGCGCATTGAACAGCGTGTTGACCGCCGGGAACACATGGAACTTGTACTTCGACAGTTCCTTGACGAAGCCCGGAATGTCGCGCGGGTTGGGGATCAGCACGCAGTGGCCGCCGATCCGCATGCTCATCATCGCGCAGACGGTCAGCGCGAAGATGTGATACAGCGGCAGCGCGGTGATGGTGACCGGATACTCGCCGGGCTTGAGCTTGCGCAGCGCCGGTTGATACCAGGCCTCCGACTGCAGCATGTTGGCGATGATGTTCCGGTGCGTCAGCGTGGCGCCCTTGCTGACGCCGGTCGTGCCGCCCGTGTACTGCAGGAAGGCCACGTCATCGTGCCCGACCTGCACCGGCTTCACGTGCATCTTCAGGCCATCGGCCAGCACGTCGAGGAAGCGATGGGCGCCGCCGAGCTGGTAGGCCGGCACCATCTTCTTGACGTTGCGCACCACGAAGTTGACCAGCAGCCCCTTGACGAAGCCGAGCAGGTCACCCATCGCGCACACAACGACCAGCTTGGTCGGCACCTTGTCGGCGACCTGCTGCAGCGTCGTGGCGAAGTTTTCGAGGATGAAGATCGCATCGGCGCCCGAGTCCTTGAGCTGATGCTCGAGCTCGCGCGGCGTATACAGCGGATTGACGTTGACCACCGTGCAGCCGGCGCGCAGCACCCCGGCCAGCACCACCGGGTACTGAAGCACGTTGGGCATCATGATGGCCACGCGCTTGCCCTTGCCCAGACCCTTGCTCTGCAACCAGGCCGCAATGGCCGCCGAGTTCTCGTCGAGCTGGCGGTAGGTCAGCGTGGCACCCATGCAGCTGTACGCCGGCATCGAAGCGAACTTGCGGAATGCTTCCTCGATCAACTGCACCAGCGACTCGTACTGGTTGTAGTCGATGTCCGCCGGAATTCCCTCCGGATAGTTCTTCAGCCAGAAGCGGTCGATCGTGGCGCTCATGGGCAGTCTCCTCTGTGGTGATCTTCTGTTGTCGATCCGGCGCAGCCCCGAGAAGAACACGCCGGAAACCCCTGCGCTTCATCATAGCCTCGCGCGCCGCTGCTGCGGCAGTCCGCGCACGGCGTGACTCTCGACGAATCGCTCTAGCGCGCTGCCCTGGCCACCGGTGCGGTGGTCAGGCGCGCCAGCGCCGCCCGGCGCTCGGTTTCGGACAACCGAGCCAGTTGCTGCACCTGCACGAAAAACGCGCGCAGGTCCCCGCGCTGCTGCGCCAGCAGTGCCTCGAAGGCCGGCACCAGATCGTTGTACGCGGCCACCGCAGCCAGATGCGCGCCATTCAATTCGCGATTGAAGAAGCGGTCGTAGCCAGAAAATCCGCCCCAGCGGTCTGCGCGCAGCCGCTGATAGGCCGCCTGCAATGCCTCGAACACGGCACGTTTTCGAATCCGCTTTTCGTCATCGCCGACCGATGCGGAATAGGCGGCCACGAGCATCTGCCGGTGCTCGAGCAGCAGCGCGAGAAAGTCGGCACGCCGGGCGTCGGCCTGCGCCACCGCGGCCGACAGCTCGGGCCGGCCGGCCGCCTCGATCCAGCGCTGGAGGCCCGCGCGCTCGACCGCGGTGGCAAAGCTCTCGTTGAACACGGTGTCGCCGCTCACGTACACGACCTGATGCGCGAGCTCGTGGAAGATCAGCCGCGCCAGTTCGGCCTCGGGCCAGTGGATGAACGTGCTCAGCAACGGATCGCCGCCCAGCCAGTTGGTCCAGCCCAGCGTCGAGTAGGCCGGCACCGGCGCGACGTTGACGTCGTAACCGGCAGCGCGCAGCGCATCGGCGTGCGCCTGCGCATCGGCCTGCGCGAAGTAGCCGCGATAGCTGGCGCAGCCCAGCACCGGATAGCACCAGCTCTTCAGCTGCAGCGACAGCTCGGGCGTGGCGAACACGTTCCAGACCACTGCGGGCCGCCCGAGATTCGCGTAGGCGGTGTAGCTGGCGTTGTCGGGCAGGCCCAGCTCATCGGCGGCAAAGCGCCGGATCCGCTGCGCCAGTTCCAGCCGTTGCTTCAGGTCGGCGCTGGCGGTCGGATCGGCCAGCCACTGCTCGACGGGTCGCGCTGCCGTCATCAGCCGCACATGGCCGCCGACCGCCTGCGCGTAGTAGCCGGCAGTCGAGCAGCCGCCCAGTAACAGCAGCGCAGCAGCGGCCAGCCCGGCTGCGCGCAGTTGGCGCAGACACGCAGTCGGCCGGGCGCCGGACCCCATCGTTTCCATGCGCGGATTGTGCCCGCGCCGTCGCGTCGTCGTCAGCCTGGGACCGACGGCACGAACCCGGTCGTGCGGTGCGCACCGCTCGGCTCGCCACCCTGACCTTCAAGAGCGTCGACCTGCACCAGGCAGTCGTAGAAAGTCGGCGCGCGGCCGAGATCGGTCAGCGCCTGGCTGGTCAGCTCGTTGGCGTTGCAGCCGTCGGCCGCCAGCTTCTTCCACCAGATCGACAGCGCGACCACGACACCGGGTCGCGCACGGTCGGTCACGCGGGCGCGCAGTCGCAGCGCGCCGCGGTCGTTGAAAACGCGCACCTGCTGGCCATCGGCAATGCCGCGCGTTGCGGCGTCCTGCGGATGGATATCGAGCCGCGGCTCGCCCTCGGTGGCGCGCAGGCTGTCCACGTTGACAAACGTGGAGTTGAGGAAGTTGCGCGCCGGCGGCGAGATCATCGCCAGCGGGAAGCGCTGCGCGAGGTCGGGGCGGCTGACCGGCCCTTCGTGCGGCGGCACGTAGGCCGGCAGCGGATCGAGACCCTGATCGGCCAGCCGCTGCGAGTAGAACTCGCAACGGCCGCTGGGCGTGGGGAATCCGCCCTGCGCGAACGGCGCGAAGCGAGCCGGCAGGTCGAGCCGCTGCCAGCCGCGGCGGCTGGCGATTTCCCAGTCGTAGCTGGCGCAGGCACCGCGGCGGCGGAACGCCACCGACGCGATCTGCGCATCGCTGTCGGCAAAGCAGGGATCGTCGAAGCCCATGCGCGCCGCCAGCCGACGGAAGCTCTCGGGGGTGGGCAGCGCCTCGCCCACGGGGTCGATGGCCGGGTTGTTGGCCACGATGTCGTGGTGGCCGTAGGGCTTGACCACGTCGAGGTGCTCGAGCTGCGTGGTGGCCGGCAGCACGTAGTCGGCATAGTCGGCGGTGTCGGTCAGGAAGTGCTCCAGCACCACGGTGAACAGGTCGTCGCGCGCGAAACCGGCGGCGACCTCGCGCGACTGCGGCGCCACCGCGACCGGATTGCTGTTGTAGACGATCAGCGCGTCGATCGGCGGCTGCGCATGCAGCAGGTCGCGGCCGATCGTGCTCATATTGATCGTGCGCGGGCGGCGGCCGGCCAGCAGATCGGGCCGGGCCAGCGCGTCGGTATCGACATCGAACAGCCCACTGGTGGACAGCAGCAGGCCGCCGGCCGGATCGCGCCAGTGACCGGCCAGCGCCGGCAGGCAGGCGATCGCGCGGGTGGCATTGCCGCCGCCCGCGGCGCGCTGCATCCCGTAGTTCAGCCGGATTGCGGCCGGCCGCGTGTGCCAGTAATCGTGGGCCAGTTGCTCGACCTCGACCGCCGTGATGCCGCACAGCGCCGCCACGCGCGCCGGGTCGAACTGCGCGGCGCGCTCGGCCAGCGCCTCGAAGCCGAGCGTGTGGCGTTCGATGTAGGCGCGATCCAGCCAGTTTTCGCGGATCAGCACGTGCATCAGTCCGAGCGCCAGCGCGCCGTCGGTGCCGGGCAGCAGCGCGATGTGCTGGTGGCACTTCTCTGCCGTCAGCGAGCGGTACGGGTCGATCGCCACCAGCCGCGCGCCGCGCCGCTTGGCCTCCTGCGCGCGGGTCCACAGGTGGAGGTTGGAGGCGATCGCGTTGCAGCCCCAGAAGATGATCAGGCGGCTGTTCTCGAACTGCTCGGGATCGGTGCCGGCGCGCGTGCCCAGCGTGTAGTTGAGCCCGTCGCCGCCCGCGGTGGCGCAGATGGTGCGGTCAAGCAGGCTGGCGCCGAGCTTGTGGAAGAAGCGCTGCGCCATCGACTCGCCCTGCACCAGACCCATGGTGCCGGCGTAGCTGTAGGGGACGATGCGCTGCGGGTCGACCGCGGCGATCGCGCGCAGGCGGGCGGCGATGTCCGTCAGCGCCTCGTCCCAGCTGACCGAGGCAAAGCGGCCCTCGCCCTTGCGGCCGACGCGCCGCAGCGGCGTCAGCACGCGCTGCGGGTGATAGGTCCGCTCCAGGTAACGGCTGACCTTGGTGCACAGCACGCCCGCGGTGTTGGGGTGGGCGGCGCTGCCGGCCACCTTGATCGCGACCCGCGTGCCGGCGCGCTCCTCGACCGTGACCTCCATCGCGCAGGTGTCGGGGCAGTCGTGCGGGCAGGCCGCCTTGACGATGCTGGTGCTCATCGGCGCTCGCGCGGTGTCGTCAGCCGATCCGGCTCACGCCGCGCCGAACGGCTCGGCCGCGCACAGCCGCGCGAAGAACGCCTCGCAGGCGGCGACCTGCGCGTAGCTGATGTACTCGTCGGGCTTGTGCGCCTGCTCGATCGAGCCCGGACCCATCACCACGGTGGGAATGCCGGCGCTGGAGAACATGCTCGCCTCGGTGGCAAAACTGACCGCGCCCGCGCCCAGGTGCGCGCTGCCGGCCAGCTGCTGCGCCCAGTGCACCAGCGGCGCATCGGCGGCGATGCCGAAGGCCGGCAGGTCCATGCCCATCTCGAAGCGGATGTCGGCATCGGCCGCCACCGCGCGCATCTTCGGCAGCAGCTCGCGCTGCGCGAAGTCGAGGATCGGCTGCGTCATCGAATCGTGCGGCGTGGCCGGCAGGTTGCGCATCTCGAAGTTGAACTCGCAGTCGCGCGGCACCACGTTGACCGCGATGCCGCCCTTGATCACGCCGGTCTGCAGCGTGGAGTACGGCACTTCGAAGCGGGCGTCGCGCGGCTCCTCGCGCGCCATGCGCTCGGCCAGCCGGCGGATGAAACCGATCAGCTCGGCCGCGTACTCGATCGCGTTGACGCCGGTGGGCGTCAGCGACGAATGCGCCTCGCGTCCGCGCAGCCGGCAGCAGAAGTCGCGCTTGCCCTTGTGCGCGACGATCGCCCGCATGTCGGTCGGCTCGCCGATGATGCAGCCGGCCGGCCGGATACCGCGCTCCGCGAGGTCAGCCAGCAGGCCGCGCACGCCGATGAACGTGGTCTCCTCGTCGTAGGTCAGCGACAGGTGGATCGGCAGCCGCTGCTGCGCGTTGCGGAATCGCTCGGCCCAGGCCAGCGCGATCGCGATGAAGCCCTTCATGTCGGCGCTGCCGCGCGCGTGGATGCGGCCGTCGCGGTGATCGGCCTTGAACGGATCGCTCGACCAGTCCTGGCCGTCGACCGGCACCGTGTCGGTATGGCCGGACAGGATCAGCCCGCGCGTGCGCGCCGCGGCTGCGTCATCGGCCAGCGTGCAGAACAGATTCGCCTTGCGCTCGCGGCGGTCGTAGACCAGCGAGGGCGCCAGACCGAGCGCAGCCAGATGGTCGCGTGCGATCTCGATCACGCCCAGGTTGGAGTCGCGGCTGACCGTGGGTACCGCCAGCAGCCGATCGATCATTGCCAGCGCCTCGGGCGACGGCGCGGCGTCCGCACAGGCGGCAACAGACGGGATGGCGGCGGAATCGAGCGGCAGGTTCATGGCGGAGTTCCGCGACGACGGGATCGCGGCAGGCGGAATTGACCCGGACGATTGTAGGGCGGCCGGGGGTGCGGATCGGCCCGCTTGGGTAGCATCGAGGTTTACCCCGCACGCTGCGGTCAGCCGCAAGGGCTGACGCAAGGAGTCATCATGCAACTGATCGATCGCGTGGTTCAATTCCGCGCCGAGATCCAGGCCATCCGTCGTGACCTGCACGCGCACCCCGAACTGCGCTACGAGGAGCACCGGACCGCCGACATCGTCGCCGCCAAGCTTGCCGAGTGGGGCATCGATGTGCATCGCGGCCTCGGCGGCACCGGCGTGGTGGGCGTGATCCGCAACGGCAGTTCGCGCAAGAGCATCGGCCTGCGTGCCGACATGGACGCGCTGCCGATCACCGAGACCAACGAGTTCGCGCACCGCTCGATCTTCCCCGGCAAGATGCACGCCTGCGGCCACGACGGCCACACCGCGATGCTGCTGGCGGCGGCCCGCTACCTGGCCGAAGTCAAGCCGTTCGACGGCACCGTGGTGCTGATCTTCCAGCCGGCCGAGGAAGGTGGCGCGGGCGCGCAGCGGATGATCGACGACGGCCTGTTCGACCGCTTCCCGTGCGACGCGGTGTTCGGCATGCACAACTGGCCGAGTCTGCCCGTGGGCCAGTTCGGCCTGCGCACCGGCGGCCTGATGGCGTCGAGCAACGAGTTCGAGATCGTGGTGCGCGGCAAGGGTGCACACGCTGGCCTGCCCTACCTCGGCATCGACCCGGTGCCAGTGGCCGCGCAGATCGTGCTGGCGCTGCAGATGATCGTCTCGCGCGTGAAGAAGCCGGTCGACCCGGCGGTGGTGTCGGTCACCATGATGTCGGCCGGCGAGGCGATCAACGTGATTCCCAACACCGCCACGCTGCGCGGCACCGTGCGCACGTTCAGCGACGAGATGACCACGCTGATCGAGCGTGAGATGACGCGCATCGCGCAGCTCACCGCCGAAGCGCACGGCGCCACTGCCGACGTGCAGTTCAAGTGGAACTACCCGCCCACCATCAACCACGCCGCCGAGACCGACTTTGCCGCCGGCGTGCTCGACGACATCGTCGGTGCGGCCAACGTGGTGCGCAACCACGAGCAGACGATGGGCGCCGAGGACTTCTCGTTCATGCTGAAGGCGCGGCCCGGCTGCTACGTGTTCATCGGCAACGGCGACGGCAGCCATCGCGCCGCCGGCCACGGGCTGGGCCCCTGCATGCTGCACAACCCCAGCTTCGACTTCAACGACGACCTGATCCCGCTGGGCGCGACCTACTGGATCCGGCTGGCGGAGAAATTCTTGCGCTGACAGCGTCGGAGCGGGGCGAATTCAGACGCAGCCCGGACTGGCCGAGCGGCGAACGGCACGGATGCACCCGGAGCGCGCGACCGAAAGGCCGCCAGCCCACGCATTGACCTGCGGCAATGCCCGCGATACCCGTGCGACTAGCCTGAACTCAGGCCGGCAGCGCCGAGCGCATCGCACAGGAGTCCACCATGTCACGCCGCAAGACGACGACCCACACCAGCGCATTCCACGACTCCGAGCGCGAGTTGCTGAAGTCCGCATCGACACCCACGGCTGGCCGGCATCGCGCCACGGCGGATAAGCCGGCACTCACGCCGGCGCGGGTCTCCGAACCGGCACCCGCCAAACGCGTTCGTACGCAGCGCCCGTTGCAGCCCAAGATGTAGCGCGAAGGCCGGCAGACCGCCGGCCTCGCTCCGAGCACCGCGTGCCGGCTGAGCACGATCGCGCTCAGCGCGGCACCACCGTCACGCGCCGGCCGGTGCTCAGCGCATCGCCCGGGTAGACCACCACGCGTTCGCCGGCATCGAGCCCGGCGGTTACCACCGCCTTCAGCGGCCCGCGCGCGCCCAGCGTGACGCTGCGCTGCTCGGCACGGCCGCCGACGAGCACGAACACCGCCCAGCCATCAGCCGCACCGCCGCCGGCACGAAACAGCGCCGCCACGGGCACCAGCAGCGCGTCGGGCTGCGACAGTTCGACGATGCGCGCATCGACGCGGAAACCGTCGCCCAGCCGCGGCGCGTTTTCCTTGTCGGCGGCCGGATCGAAATCGACAATCACGTTGACCCGCTGCTCCTCCACGCCCAGCGCCGAGACCTTGGTGAAGGCCGCCGGCTCGATCAGGCGCAGGCGGCCGGTGCGCGTGACGCCAGCGGCATCGAGATGCACGCGCGCGCCCGGCCGCAGCCGCGCTGCATCGGACGACAACAGATCGACCACGACCTCGAGGTCGCCGGTATCGCCCACGTCCATCAGCGGCGCGCCCAGCGCCACAGCGGCCTCGCTCTGCTGGATCAACCGCAGCACCTGGCCGGTCACCGGCGACACCACCGGCAACGCACGGGCATTGTCAGCAGTGGCCTGCACCGCCGCGGCACGCGCCTGCGCCAGACCGTGTTCGGCGGCGTGCTGCGCGGCGGCGGCGGCATCGCGCGCACGCGCCTGCACCCGGACCGACAGTTCGGCCTGCTCACGTGCCGCCGCGGAGACGAAGCCGGCGCCCTGCAGCGCGCCCTGCCGCTCCAGATCGAGCCGCGCCTGCGATAGCGCGGCCTCCGCACGCGCGACCTCGGCCCGCGCCTGCGCCAGCTGGGCCTCGGCGGCGCCCACGCGCTCCTGCAACTCGCGCCGGGTGCGCGCGTCGAGCAGCGCTGGCGCCAGCGGCGCGATCCGGGCGACCGGCTCGCCGGCCTTCACCGCATCGCCGGCGTTGAGCGTCACGCGCGCCAGCCGGCCCGACAGGGGTGCTGCGATCACGTAGCGCTGCCGCACACGCGTGCGGCCGTCTTCATCGATGGTCTTCTCGAAGGGGCCGCGCACGACCTCGGCCACCTCGACCGGCAACGGACGCGGCTGGAATGCCCACACCAGCGCCACTGCCGCCGCGACGACGAGGCCGGTGCCGAGGGCGACATTCCTGCGTTTGATCACCTTGCGTTTCTCCTTCGGCTGCGCAGCGGCCCGCAATCTCTGGCCGCATGCCGCCCATGTTCATGATGCCGATGAATCAATCCCGTGTCTTGAGCGCGCTCACCAGATCGAGCCGGTCGATGCGCCGTCGCACCACCAGCGCGCTGGCGGCCGCCGCGCCCAGCACGACCAGCGTGGCAAACGCATAGGTGCTGGGCTGGATCACCAGCGGGATCGTGAAGGTCTCGGGCCGGATCATCTCGGCGATCGCGTAACTGAGCCAGTAGCCGGCCACCCAGCCGGGCGGCAGCGCCGCGGCCACGATCAGCGCCAGCTCGCCCAGCAGCAGCATCGACACCTCGCCGCGCGTCATGCCGAGCACGCGCAGGCTGGCCAGCTCCCACTCGCGTTCGGCGAGCGCGATGCGCGCGCTGTTGTAGACCACGCCAATCGCGATCAGCGCCGCCATCACCGACAGCACGCTGGTGAACACCAGCACGTAGCGACCCGAGGTCTCGCGAAAGCTGCGGATCACCGGGCCGATCTCCAGCACCGTGGCCACGCGCGGCACCTGCTTGACCGCCTGCATGAACGACGCGCGTTCGGCGGAGTCGATCCGCAGCCGCGCGCCGCTGAAGGTGTCGCCCTCGCCCAGCAGGCGGTTGAGCGCGTCGCGCTCCATGTAGGCGAGCAGGCCCATCGACTCGTTGACGAGCGCCACCACCGGTACCGGCTGGCGCCGCCGCTCGCCTTGCAGGAACTCGACCTCCACGCTGTCGCCGACGCGCAGGCCGAGACGCCGCGCCAGCGGCGCATTGAGCACGATGCCGCTGGCGGGCAGCGCCACCACGCGCAGCCGGTCATCGAGCAACCGCCGCAGCCGCCCGTCGGCCGGCAGGCCGATGATCACGGTGCGGTCGCTGCGCCAGCCGTTGCTGAGCCGTACCGCGGCAGTGCGCTCGATCTCGGCGTCGAGCACGCCGGGCAGGCGCGTCAGGTCGAAGCGCGCGCTGGTGGCGGCTGGCTCGGCCAGCTGCAGCATCACGTGCTGGCGCTCGCGCATGCGCAGTTCGACATCGAGCAGATAGTCGATCGCATCGCCCCACCAGGTGCCGGCCACCAGGATCGCCACGCTGCCGGCGATGCCGGCGGCGGTGGCGGCAACCCGCGCCGGCCGCCGCTCCATGTCGCGCACGATCATCCGCAGCGAGGGCGGCGCCCGCCGCGCCAGGCCGAGCTGCTCCAGCAGCGCTGGCCGATAGGTCGGCGGCGTGGCCGGCCGCATCGCATCGGCCGGCGGCAGCCGCACCACGCGCCGCATCGCGCCCAGGGCACCTCCCACGGCGGCCGCCAGCAGCGCGCCGCCGCCGAGCGCGGCGACCCACAGCGGGTAGCGGTAGTCGAGCAACGGAAAGTGGAAGAACTCCGCATACAGCGCGGTCAGCCGCTGGCCGAGCAGCGCGCCGGCCACCAGCCCCAGCCCGATGCCGAGCGCGGCAATGGCCAGCGCGTGGCCCAGGTAATGAGCGGCGATGCGCGACTCCGGACAGCCGAGCGCCTTGAGCACCGCGATCTGCCCGCGCTGCACCCCGATCTGGCGCGACAGCACAACGTGGATCAGGAACGCCGAGATCGCCAGAAACAGGCTCGGCAGCACCAGCCCGAACACGCGCAGCTCGCCGATCTCCTGCGTGAGCGCCTGATGCGACATCTGCTCGGCGCGGCCGTGGGCGCCGGTGGAACCATAGGGCGCGAGCAGCCGGTCGACCGCGGCCAGGGTCTGCGGCTCCGAGGCCTCGGGCGCGAGCCGCAGCGCCACCCGGTTGAACGCGCCCTCCATGCTGAAGGCGGCCGCCAGCCGGTCGCGCGCCATCCAGAAGATGCCGAAGCTGCGGTCGTCACCGCCGCCCGGGTGCACCGCCAGCACGTACTCGGGCGACAGCACGATGCCGGCGATCCGCAGCCGCTCGCGCCGGCCGTTGAGCAGCAGATCAACCGTATCGCCGGGCGCCAGCCGGCGTGCCCGCGCGAAGCTCTGGTTGACCAGCACCTCGTCGCGGGCAGCAGCATCGAGCCAGCGGCCGGCCACCAGCGTCAGCCGGTTCATACGCGGCTCGCCCTGCGCAGGCAGCGCGTGGATGCGCGCGGTCATCGGCTCCAGCACGTCGTCGCGGCTGAGCAGCACGTCGTAGCTGAGCGAGGTCTGCACATCGACCACGCCGGGCAGCGCCAGCAGCGCGGGCTCGACGCCGGCCGGCACGCGGCGCGCGACCGCAAAGACGTGCGCGAAGCGGGCGCGGTCGTAGTAGTCGGCCTGCATCGAGCGCAGCGACTGGTAGGTCGACAGCGACGCGCCAAAGGCGGCCAGCCCGCTGGCCATCACCAGCGCAATCGTGATGACCTGCGCGCGCGTGGCCCACAGGTCGCGCCGCAGCTTGACCGCGAGCATGTTCATGGCCGCGCCCTGCGCCGCCTCACCACGAGATCTCTTCCGGCGTGCACTTGTCGCGGTTGACCGCGATCTCGGCGATGCGGCCGTCGGCCATCCGCAGCACGCGATCGGCCAGCCGCCCGATCGGCGCGTTGTGCGTGATCACTACCGCCGTGGTGCCCAGCTCGCGATTGATGCGCAGGATCGCCGCCAGCACCGACTTGCCGGTTGCGTAGTCGAGCGCGCCGGTGGGCTCGTCGCACAGCAGCACGTCGGGCCGCTTGGCGATCGCCCGCGCGATCGCCAGCCGCTGCTGCTCGCCGCCCGACATCTGCGCCGGAAAGTGGTCGGCGCGGTCGCCCAGCCCAACCAGCGCCAGCGCCTCGTCGGGCGACATCGGGTTGGCCGCCATCTCGGTGACCAGCGCCACGTTCTCGCGCGCGGTCAGGCTGGGGATCAGGTTGTAGAACTGGAACACGAAGCCGACATGCTCGCGCCGGTAGCGGGTGCGCTCGGCCTCGCTGGCGGCGGTCAGCTCGTGGTCGTGGAAACGCGCCGAGCCGGCGCTGGGCGTATCGAGTCCGCCCAGGATGTTGAGCAGCGTGGACTTGCCGCTGCCCGACGGGCCCAGCAGCACCACGAACTCGCCGGCATGGATGTCGAGATCGACGCCGCGCAGCGCCTGCACCTCGACCTCGCCCATCCGGTAGACCTTGGTCAGGCCGCGCGCGACGAATACCGGCGTGGCCGCAGCCGGCGCGGCAACAGGTTCGACAGGCAAAGCGTTCGGCATCCATGCTCCCGGCACGCGGCGGGCCACCGCATCCGCTTCCAGCATGGGCTGGCGCACCGCGGCTGCGCTGACATGCGTCATGCGCAGGCGAGATCGACGCCACGCGGCGGCACCCGCCCGTAGACTGGGATCGTCATGCCAGCCACCCCGACTCCGCAATCCCCTGTTGTGCCGGCGCACACACTCGATGCGGCGACGGCCTGCGCGGCGCTCGGCGTCTCGGCCACCGGACTGTCGTCGGCCGAGGCGGCGCGCCGGCTCGCGCAACACGGCCCCAACCTGCTGGCGGAGGCGCCGCGTGCATCGGCGCTGGCCCTGCTGGCAGCACAGTTCCGCAACGTGCTGGTGCTGATCCTGCTGGCGGCCACCGCGCTGTCGGCGCTGCTTGGCCACGGTGTCGAGGCGATCGCGATCACGGTGATCGTACTGTTCGCGGTGCTGCTGGGTTTCGTGCAGGAGTACCGCGCCGAGCGCGCGATGGCGGCGCTGCGGGCGATGAGCGCGCCGGTCAGCGTCGCGCTGCGCGACGGCGAGGAGGTCGAACTGGCGGCGCGCGACCTGGTGCCCGGCGACGTGATCCTGCTGGTCGCCGGCAGCCAGGTGCCGGCCGACGCGCGTCTGCTGCAGGCGGCCTCGCTGCAGACGCAGGAGGCCGCGCTGACCGGCGAGTCGGCACCGGTGGACAAGCACACGCAGCCGATTGCCCACGCCGATTCCCCGGTGGCCGATCGCGCCAACATGGTGTTCGCCGGCACCGTGGTCGGCAGCGGACGCGGCCGGGCGCTGGTGACCGCCACCGGCATGGCCACCGAGTTCGGCCGCATCGCGCATCTGCTGCGCAGCGTGGCGCCGGGTCGCACGCCGCTGCAGGTGAACCTGGACCGGCTGGGCGCGCAACTGGCGCGGGCGGCGCTGGTGATCGTGCTCGTGATCGTTGGCCTCGGGCTGGCACGTGGCCAGCCGCTGATCGAGATGCTGGTGTTCGGCATCGCGCTGGCGGTGGCCGTGGTGCCCGAAGCGCTGCCGGCCGTGGTCACGATCTCGCTGGCGCTGGGCGCGCAGCGGCTGGCGAAGCGTCACGCGCTGATGCGCCGGCTGGCCGCCGTGGAGACGCTGGGCAGCACCACGGTGATCTGCTCCGACAAGACCGGCACGCTGACGCGCGACCAGATGACGGTGCGGCGCATCTGGCTTGGCGGGTCATGGATCGACGTCTCCGGCAGCGGCTATGCGCCGGAAGGCGCGTTCAGCGGCGACGACGGCGTGCCGCCGGCCACTCCGGCGCTGCACGATCTGCTGGCCGCCGCGGCGCTGTGCACCGACGCGCGGCTGCTGCGCGCCGAGGACGGCCGCTGGCAGGTGAAGGGCGATCCGACCGAGGGTGCGCTGATCGCCGCCGCCGCCAAGGCCGGCCAGCACAAGGCGGCGCTCGACGCGGCCCACCCGCGCATCGACGAGATCCCGTTCGACGCCGACCTGCGGCGCATGAGCACGCTGCACCGGGGCGAACAGGCGTCGTGCTTCGCCTGCGTGAAGGGCGCGGTCGAGGTCGTGCTGGCGGCCTCCAGCACGATGCAGCGCGCCGATGGGTCGCGCGTGCCGATCGATGCCGGCATCGGCGCGCAGGTGCTGGCAGCGGCTGACGCCATGGCCGGCAACGCGCTGCGCGTGCTGGCGATCGCGCGGCGCGACGATGCCCGCCGCGACAACCTCGACAGCGGCCTGGTGCTGCTGGGCCTGGTCGGCATGATCGACCCGCCGCGGCCGGAAGCGCAGCCGGCACTCGATGCCTGCCGCCGCGCTGGCATTCGCGTGATGATGATCACTGGCGACCACCCGGCCACCGCCGAGGCGATCGCGCGCGAGCTGGGCCTGCTGGACAACGGCCGCGTGGTGACCGGCGCCGAGCTCGACCAGCTCGACGCTGCAGCGCTGGCGCGCGAGATCGACCAGATTGCGGTGTGCGCGCGCGTGAGCCCGGCGCACAAGCTGCGCATCGTGGAAGCGCTGCAGTCGCGCGGCCATGTGGTGGCAATGACCGGCGACGGCGTCAACGATGCGCCGGCGCTGCGGCGCGCCGACATCGGCGTGGCGATGGGCCTGACCGGCACCGATGTGGCGCGCGAGGCGGCGGCGATGACGCTGACCGACGACAACTTCGCCAGCATCGTTGCCGCCATCGAGGAAGGCCGCGCGATCTTCGCCAACATTCGCAAGTACCTGATGTTCCTGCTCGGCTCCAACATCGGCGAGATCGGCCTGATGGCCGGTGCCGCGCTGTTCGGGTTGCCGTTGCCGCTGACGGCGGTGCAGATCCTGTACGTGAACCTCGCCACCGATGGCCTGCCGGCGCTGGCGCTGGCAGTCGACCCGGCCGACCCGAGCCTGGCAGCCCGGCCGCCGCGCGATCCGCGCCAGGGCATCTTCACGCGGCCGGTGGTGGCGCTGATGCTGGTGGCCGGCCTGTGGTCGGCCGTGGTCAACCTGGCGCTGTTCGCCTGGCTGCTGCAGGCCGGGCGCGATGCCGCCACCGCAATGACGATGACTTTCGTCTCGCTGGTGCTGCTGCAGTTCTTCAGCGCTTACTGCATGCGCTCGGAGCGCGAACCGCTGCTGCGGCGACCCTTCGCCAATCGCTGGCTGAACCTGGCGATCCTGTGGGAACTCGGACTGCTGGCGCTGGTCATCTTTGTGCCGGCGCTGCACGCGCCGTTTTCCACGGTCTCGCTGGCGCCGGCCGATCTGCTGCTGGCGGTTGGCGCCGCGGTCAGCATCGTTCCTGTGATCGAGATCGCAAAGACCGCAAACAGGCATGGACTCTGGGGCCTTTCCGGCTAACGGCTCCGACCTTGCGCGATATGCTGGGCATCACCAACCTGCGAGGTCCCCTGCGAGCACCCGATGAAGATCCTGATCGCGCTGGACACCAGCCCGGCCTCCACCAAGGTGGTCGACTACCTGATCGATCACCAGGCGCTGTTCGCGGCGGCTGACCTGACCTGTGCGTACATCGATGCGCCACCGCCGCTGCGTGCCGTGGGCGCGATGGGCGCGGATCCGGGCATGCCACCACTGTCGCCACTCGATCCCGACACGGCGCTTGCTGCGCCGCTGGGCCGCCTGCGCGCGGCCGGCTATGCGCCTCGGGTGATCGTGCGCGAGGGCGAACCGGGACCCGAGGTCGCGCAGATCGCCGAGGACGGCGGCTTCGACCTGATCGTCATGGGCAGCGGCGCCCGCAACACGCTACGCAGCAGGCTATTCGGCTCGGTCACCGACAAGGTGCTTGATCGCAGCCACCTGCCGGTGCTGATCGTTCGCTAGGCCAACGCCAACCGGCGCACCCCATGGGCAGACAGTCTGGACCAACCCCGCTTCCGTCGTGCGGGACAACACCGGTGCGGCGCGGGCGTTCGCTGGTCGCCGCCGCACTGTGCCTGTGGCTCTCGGCGGTGGCCCTGTCCGCCGCCGCCCAACCGCCGGCAGCACTCGCCGCGCTGCCCTCGTTTCGCGAACTCGAGGCCGCGGGCGCGCGCATCGGCCAGATCGTCATCCGCAACGAAGATGTATTCGACACCAGCGACCCGGAAGAAGACAACGCGCTGTTCCGCGCCGCCAACATGATCCACATCGAGACGCGCGAGCGCGTGATCCGTCGCGCGCTGCTGTTCAAGTCCGGCGAGCCGCTGTCGGCCGCCCTGATCGAAGAAACCGAGAGATCGCTGCGGAGCGCGCGCTTTCTCTACGACGTTCGGCTGCGTCCGATCGCGGTGCGCGACAACGTGGTCGACATCGAAGTGATGACGCGCGACAGCTGGTCGCTCGACCTGGGGTTGAGCTTTGGCCGCAGTGGCGGCAGCAGTTCCAGCAACTACGGCTTCAGCGAGTACAACCTGCTGGGAACCGGCACGGCGGTTGCGTTTGCCCGGACCAGCGACGTGGATCGCAGCGGGCGCGAGTTCAGCGTGTCGAACGACCGACTGTTCGGCAACTGGATCTCGGTGGGCTACCGCCAGTCGATCAACGACGATGGCCGCAGCGAGGGCGCCAGCGTGCTGCGGCCGTTCTACTCGCTGGATGCGCGCTGGTCGGCCGGCGCGTCGTGGAGCCGCAACGATCGCGTCGAATCCATCTACAACGGCGGCGAGGTCGTCAGTCGCTATCGGCAGGACGAAATGCGCGCCGAACTTTTCGCCGGCTTCTCGCGTGGACGCGTCGACGGCACGGTTCAGCGGCACTCGATCGGGCTGCGACAGGTCGAGCAGCGCTACGCACTGCAGCCCGGCGCCGTTGCGCCGCAACGGCTCCCCGGTGACGAGACCCAGGTGATGCCGTTCTACCGCTACGAGCTGATCGAGGATCGTTACGAGCGGCTGTTCAACCGTAATCAGCTCGGCCGGCCGGAATTCTTTCCTCTCGGGTGGAACGCCGTCGTCGACATCGGGCTGGCCACCACCTCGCTCGGATCGACCCGAAACGAGTGGGTGGTCTCCGCCAATGCAAGTCGCGGCTTCACGCTCGGTTCGCGGCAGACGCTGATGACCTCGGCCTACCTGACCGGGCGCTATGCAGATGGCGGCGCCGACCGGGTACAGACCGGCTTCAGCGCCCAGTACTACCTGCCGCAGAGCGGAGGCTGGCTGTTCTACGCCGCGGCGGCCGCCGACACCCTGATGTCGCCCGGTCCGACCGACATGCTGCTGCTCGGCGGCGACAACGGACTTCGCGGTTACCCGCTGCGCTACCAGGCCGGCAACCACCGGGCGCTGTTCACGATCGAAGAGCGGCTGTACACCGACGTCTTCGTCTGGCGCCTGTTCCGGCTCGGCGCAGCAGCCTACATCGACGTCGGCCGCGCCTGGAGCGGGCCGCACGTCAACCTGAACGACCCTGGCTGGCTGGCCAACGCCGGCGTGGGGCTGCGCATCTTCAGCGTCCGTTCGGCGTTCAGCAACGTGCTGCACGTGGATGTGGCGATGCCGATCTCGCCGGTGGCCGACGTCAAGCGCGTGCAGTATCTGCTGAAGACCCGCACGAGCTTCTGATGCGCGCAGTGACCACGACACAGCGCGCGGCGCGCTTCGCCTAGACTGAGGAGTTCGGCGCGCCCCCTGCCCGCGCCGGCCCCTTCCCTAAGCGAGCCATGTCCAGCGACAAGACCATCCGCATTCGCGGCGCACGCCAGAACAACCTGAAGAACCTCGACGTCGATCTGCCGACCGGCGAACTGATCGTTGTCACCGGCGTGTCGGGCAGCGGCAAGAGCTCGCTGGTGTTCGACACGCTGTACGCCGAGGGCCAGCGCCGCTACGTGGAGACCTTCTCGCCGTATGCACGGCAGTTCCTCGATCGCATGGACCGGCCGCAGGTCGGCGCGATCAGCGGCGTGCCGCCAGCCATCGCGATCGACCAGACCAACCCGGTGCGCACCAGTCGCAGCACGGTCGGCACGATGACCGAACTGAACGACCACCTGAAGCTGCTGTTCGCACGCGCCGCCACGCTGTTCTGCCGCGGCTGCGGCCGGCCGGTGACGCGCGACACCGCACCCGGCATCTTCAGCGCGCTGCAAAGCGCCTGCGCCGCGCATCCGGATGCGCGCGTCACCCTCACCTTCCCGGTTCCGGTACCGCCGAACTTCAATGAAGACGAAGTGCGCGCCAATCTGCAGGCGCAGGGCTACACGCGCATCCACGGCGAACGCACGGCCAGCAGCGGCAAGACGCTCGACGTCGTGCAGGACCGTTTCCGCTGGCACGGCGCCGAGCCCCAGCGCGTGATGGAAGCACTCGAATCCGCGCTGCGCTTCGGCGCCGGCCGCGTCGACGCCTACATCTCCCCCGCCGAGAAATCGGGGTCAGGTACACATTTATCGGGCGACTCCGAGACGCAGAAATCTGTACCTGACCCCGATTTTCTGTTGAGGTTTTCGGACGACCTGCACTGTGCGCATTGCGACATCCATTACGCGGAGCCGACGCCGAGCACGTTCTCGTTCAACTCGCCGCTGGGAGCGTGCGAGGCGTGCCGCGGATTCGGGCGGGTGATCGGATTCGACCTCGGCCTCGTGGTACCCGACGAGGGCAAGACGCTGCGCGAGGGCGCGGTCAAGCCGTGGCAGACCAAGAGCTTCGCGGATTGCCAACGCGACCTCGAGAAGTTCGCGCCTGCTTTCGGCATCCCGCTGGACACGCCGTGGAAGCTGCTCAGCGATGCGCAGCGCGCCTGGGTGGTCGACGGCCAGCCAACGTGGACCGGCAAGTGGAACAAGGAGTGGTACGGCATCAAGCGCTACTTCGCCTGGCTGGAGAGCAAGGCGTACAAGATGCACATCCGCGTGCTGCTGTCGCGCTACCGCTCGTACACCGCCTGCACCGCCTGCGAGGGCGCGCGCCTGAAGCCCGATGCGCTGCTGTGGCGCGTCGGCAGCGGCGAGAACGCCGACGCGGCGCTGGCAAGCGACGATGCCGGCGGCCGCTACGCGCGCTACCGGCCCAAGGGTGCGACCTGGAGCGCCGCGCAGCTCGCCGGCATGCCCGGCCTGTCGGTGCACGATCTGATGCTGCTGCCGATCGACCGCGTGCGCGGCTTCTTCGACCGGCTGAAGTTCGACGGCGTGATGGACGAGGCCACCGAGCTGCTGCTCGACGAGGTGCGCGCGCGGCTGAAGTTCCTGTGCGATGTCGGCCTCGGCTACCTGACGCTCGACCGGCAGAGCCGCACGCTGTCCGGCGGCGAGGTGCAGCGGATCAACCTGACGACCGCGCTCGGCACCTCGCTGGTCAACACGCTGTTCGTGCTCGACGAGCCCAGCATCGGCCTGCACCCGCGCGACATGGCGCGCATCAACGACGCCATGCTGCGCCTGCGCGACGCCGGCAACACCCTGGTGGTGGTCGAGCACGACCCGGCCGTGATGCTCGCGGCCGACCGCCTCATCGACATGG
>CAZTUT010000029.1:0-25305 GCA_964616395.1 uncultured Burkholderiaceae bacterium | reverse complement strand
GGAAGCGCTGGCGCAGGGCGCGGCGCTGGCGCGGCAGCGCTACGCGTAGGGCGGGGTCACCGGGGCCGCTCAGCGCGGTCCCGCAACCGCCTCGCCCGGCGCGCGCTTGCGCCGTTGCTCGAGCAACCTTCCCAACCACGTCCGCACCGGCTCGCGTCCGGTGCGCAGGTAGTGGACCGCGCCGTCGTCGCTGAGCGTGCGCCGCTGCAGGCCTTCGACGCCTTCGCCGCCCGCAAACAGGATGCGGTCGCCGGCGCGCAGCGGTGTGTTCTCGTCGGGCAGCAGCAGGTCGCGTCCCTTCGAGAGCAGAAGCAGCGGCACCGCAGGCAACCGCTGTAGCCGGTCGTCGGGATCGGCCAGCAGATGCGCGAGCGTCAGCGGCGGCTCGGTCTGCTCGACCAGCGCGTAGCGCGCGCCCAGCAGCGTGGGATCGCACAGCAGCGCCCAGGTATGCGGCACGGCGTCGCCCAGCGCATCGCGCAGCCGGCCAAGCACACCCATCGCCCAGGCGTTGGGTTGCTGCCGCGCCTTGAGCAGGAAGCGGTTCAGCAGCGGCGTGGTCAGAAGCTGCACGCATTCGTTGGTCATCAGCGCCGCCTGCACGAACTCCATGTCGGCGCGCGCCGCCTCGATCAGGCTGCGGTTGCCGGCAGCGTTCTGGCGAATCACCGTGAACAGCTTGCGCTTGAGCCGCCGCGCGTTGGTGATGATCGCCAGGTTGTTGGCATCGACATCGGTGCCGGCGACGATGCCGCAGGCCTGGTCGATGCCCGCCCGGCGCAGGGCCTCCTCGGCCAGCGCCGAACCGACGATGCCCTGCTCGCCGCAGTGCGCAGGGTCGATGTCGATCGCCTTCCAGCTCTGCCCGGCCGCGTCGAGTGCGGCCGCGATGCCGTGGCCGAAGCGGCCATAGCCGGCCAGCACCCAGTGGCCGCGCGGCGCCTCGATCCGTGGCGGCAGCGCCGCGCCCGGCACGCCGCTCAGGAGGTCTTCCAGCCGCAGCGAATCGGGCTGCGTCAGCGCCATCCGGAAGTTGAAGGCGAAGGTTTCGTAGGTGTTGACGATCATCGCTTCGCCGAACGACTCCAGCGTGTCGCGCGCGCCGGGCGAGCTGACGCGCGCCAGCACCGGTACCGATGGCGCCAGCACCTTGGCGCCGATGACGATCGCCTGGTTGGCTTCGTCGCCGGCGGCCAGCGCCACCAGGCCCGCGCACTCCGGCTTGGCCACACCGGCCGATTGCAGCACCTCGGGACTGCGCGCGTCGGCCATCAGCAGCGCAGTGGCCTGGCGGGTGTCGAGCACCATGTGCGCGCGGGCGCGCTCCGGATCGGGCTCCAGCACCACGGTGCCAAAGCCGATCTCGTCGAGTGCCGCCACCAGCCGCCGTCCGCTCTGGCCGTAGCCACACACGATGAAGAACGGGTCGGTCATCCGGCGCACGCGTGCCTCGAACCGATGTCTTTCGATGGCCTGGCGAAATGCGGTGTTGCGCGTCAGCGCGAAGATCGAGCCCAGTGCATAGGCCCAGCCAATCACCGTCAGGTAGATGCTCAGCGTCATCCACAGCCGCTGCGCATAGGAGAACGGATACGGAATCTCGCCGAAGCCGATCGTGGTCGCGGTGTAGCTCATCACGTAGAAGGCGTCGAACAGGCTCATCCGCCACGGCCGGCCCTCCGGGTCGACACCGGGCATCAACGTCAGCCCGAACACGCTGATCGTGTACAGCACGATCAGCGTCACCAGCGGCGCGCGCAGGCGCCGCAGGATCAGCACGAGGATGTCGGACATGGCGCCGGCCGCGCGTTGCGCGACGCGTTAGCGGGTGCGCCGAAGCGTCTCGCCGATCAGCAGCGCCACCGAGATGAAGTTGGCCAGCAGCGCGCCGCCCGACAGCGAGACCACGGTGGCCATCACCTCGCCCTCCGACGGCAACCCGCTGACCTGCGTGGCCCAGACCCACACAACCGTTGCGGCCAGCAACTGCACCACTGCCACCAGGCTGGTGGCCAGGTGCACGGCACCGATGTGGGTGCGGTCGCCGAACTTCAGCGTCATCGCGATCAGGTTGACCACCAGCGTGGCGGCCAGCTCCATCGGGTGATGGTGCTGCGGGTTGTCGAGCTCGCCGATGAAGAAGCCAAAGTTCAGCGTGCAGGCGAGGATCACGAAAGCGCCGAAGATGACTTTTTCGAGGTTCATGCGGACTCCTGTCGTGCAGGACCGGGCGGCGGCCCGGGTGTGCTGCGCATGTTAAGCGAGCGGTCCGGCGTGCGCGACCGCGGCGCGGCAACAGCCCGACCGTGACGCAACGGTCGCGGTCGCGCCTGGCAATGCTGGCCTACTGCGGCTGGTAGCCAATGCGGCGAATCAGCTGCGTCCAGGCGGCGCTGTAGGCGCGCTCGCGCTGCGCCAGCTGCGGGCCCGGCATGAACTGCACCGCCAGTCCCCAGCCGGTCAGCTTGTCGCGCACCTCGGGCTGGGCGATCACGCGCGACAGCGCAGCGGCGAAGCGCTCGGCCTCGGCCGGCGGCGTGCCGGCCGGCGCGAAGAAGCCGTAGTAAGGGACGTCCTCGAAGCCGGCCAGACCCAGCTCGGCGAACGTGGGCACGTCGGGCAGCGCGGCCTGTCGCTGCCCGCCCAGCACCGCGATCACGCGCAGCTTGCCGGCACGGCTCGGCTCCACCAGCTCGGGCACCGAGGCAATCGCCGCCGGGATCTGGCCGCCGTAGAGATCGCCCAGCATCGGCGCGCTGCCGCGATACGGCACCGGCGCCAGATCGAGCGCGAATTTCTCGCCCACCAGCCGGACCAGGAACTCGGGCACCGAGGCGGGCGCAGGCACACCCACCGAGGAGCGCGCACCCTGCTGCGCACGCACCCAGGCCAGCCAGTCGTTGTAGCCCTTGCCGGGCACTGTCGACGAAACCGCCAGCGCGTTGACGAAGGTCGCAAAACCCGCCACGGGCACGAAGTCGCGTGCCGGGTCGAAGCCGGGATTGCGCATCACCAGCGGCACGATGCTGATCGTGTGGTCGTGCGAGATGAAGTAGGTGGTGCCATCGGGATCGGCCGCCTTCAACGCCTGCGCGGCGATCTGCCCGCCGGCGCCGGGCCGGTTCTCGACGATCACGGGCCGGCCCAGCTCGACACGCAGCTTCTCGGCCAGCGTGCGGGCGATCGCATCGGTGCCGCCGCCGGCCGGGAAGCCGACCAGCACCTTGATCGGCCGCGGCTCGGCAGCAGTTGCAGGCGCGAGCGCGCCGATCAGCGCGGCGCCCAACAGAGCGCGCAGCAGGATGCGCAGGCGAGGCGCGCGCGGGCTCGATGGAAGAAGGCGCGAACAGGGCATGACGACTCCATGGCGTGGGCAGATCAATCGCGGTCGCAGGCCGGGCCAGCGTGCGAGACGGTGCCGATTATGGCGGCGGCCGCCGGGTACGGCAGGGCATCGGCGCCGATCTTGGCCTGCGTCAATCGCGGCGACGGCAGGGCTGCGCTAGCGCAAAGGGCCAGCGAACGGCCTTCCTAGACTCGCCGCGTCTACGTGCCGAAAGCTGCCGGTGTCTGCCGTTTCCGCCCCTGCCCTGCGCGCCCGATACACGCTCGCGCTGTTCTCGCTCTTCGCGCTGCTGCTGATCCCGCTGGTCTGGCTGCTGCCCGCATCGCGGGCGGCGGAACCGGCCGCCGCGGCGGCGCCGGACATCGAGGTCTTCGTCCGCGAAGGCTGCCCGCACTGCGCGAAGGCCGAGGCCTTCCTGGCCGACCTGGCGCGCGAACAGCCGCACCTGCGCATCTCGATCCGCGACGTGCTGCAGCAGCCGCAGGCGCTCGAACGACTGCAACAGCTGGCGCGCGAGCACGGCGGCATGGCGCGTGTGCCGGCGGTGTTTGTCGGCGGCCGGCTGATCATCGGCTTCTCCGAGGAAGTGCGCAGCGACCAGCAGATCCGCGCCGCGCTGGCCGGCCGACACGATGGCGCGGCAGCGGCCGGCAGCACCTGCGAGGCCGACGAAGCAGCGCTTGGCTGCGCGCGGCCGGCGCAGGCCGCGCAACCGGAGCAGTTCCAGCTCGACTTCCTGGGCCGCACGCTGACGCTGGACGACATCGGCCTGCCCGCCTTCGCGCTGGCCATGGGCCTGCTCGATGGCTTCAACCCCTGCTCGATGTGGGTGCTGCTGCTGATGATCTCGATCCTGGCGCCGCTGAACGACCGCCGCCGGATGCTGGCGATCGCCGGCACCTTCGTGCTGGTCGAGGGCATCGCCTACTTCGTCTTCATGGCGGCCTGGCTCAACCTGTTCATGCTGATCGGCGTGTCGCGCGCCTCGCAGATCATCGTCGGCGTGATCGCGATCGTCGCCGGGCTCATCAACGTCAAGGACTGCTTCGCGTTTGGCCGCGGCATCTCGCTGTCGATCCCGGAACGCGCGAAGCCCGGCATCTACCAGCGGATGCGCGCGCTGCTGCACGCGCCGACACTGACGGCCGCCGTGGTCGGCGCCGCGGTGCTGGCGCTGCTGGTACAGGTGGTGGAGTTCATGTGCACGTCGGGCTTTCCGGCGCTGTTCACGCGCATCCTGACGCTGCGGGGCCTGGAGCCGGCCGCCTACTACGGCTACCTGCTGCTCTACAACGCCGCCTACATGGTCGACGACGTGATCGTGCTGGGCATCGGCGTGGCGATGCTCAGCCGGCACCGGCTTCAGGAGAAGCAGGGCCGCGTGCTGAAGCTGATCAGCGGCACCGTGATGATCGCGCTGGGGCTTTACCTGCTGATCGACCGCTGAGGCCGACGCCGGCCTCAATACCGGCCGTGCTGCTTGTAGATGTAGTTGGACAGCTCGGCCTGCTGCATCGACAGCCGGTACTGCAGCTGGTGGGTCGAGCGCAGGATGTTGCGCATCACCCGGTACACCAGCCACGGATCGGAGTCGAGCACGCTCTCCAGGCTCTCGCGCGACAGGCCGATCACCGTGGCATCGGACAGCGCCATCAGCGACGCATAGCGCTTCTGGCCGTCCATGAAGCTCAGCTCGCCGGCGATGTCGCCGGCTGATAGCGCGTTGAGCGTCACCTGCTCGGCGCTGCCGGCGTTTTTCACCGCGCCCAGCGCGCCCTTGACCAGCAGGTACAGGTGGCTATCGCTGGTGCCCTCCGGCACCAGCACGTCGCCCTCGCTCGCGTGGTGCAGCGTGACCAGCGATGCCAGCCGCGCCAGCTGCGCGTCCGTCAGTTCGACGCCGAGCTTGGAGGTACGCAGCGTGTCGATCAGGAACGCGGTGTCGGGCTTCAGGGTGTCCATGGCGTGGGGCTCGGTGGCGTGATCGGGGGTGAGGGGCGGGGCCGGGGTCGGGGGCGGGGGTGCGGCGGGCAGCGGTGATGCGGGCGCTTGCGCCGGCGTCAGGTCGGGCGCCGGCTTCAGCACGCGCGCGGCGCGCTCGACGAACGCATCGACCAAGTTGTCGGCGATCCGCGCGAATACCGGCGCCGCCACCCGGCCCACGACACCGTCCAGCTCATAGGACAGAGTGAAATCGATACGGCAGGCCGTCGCATTGAGCGGCGTCAAACGCCACTCGCCCTGGAAGTGCCGGAATGGCCCGCGCGTGAGATGGATCGCCATCCAGTGCGGCCGCCGCTTCGGATTGCGCGTCTCCAGCTCGAACGACAGGCCAGCCTGCCGCAACGTCAGGCGCGCCGCCACCACCTCGTCGCTGCGCTCCACGATCTGCGCGGCGCGGCAGCCGGCCACGAAGGCCGGGTAGTGCTCGGCGGCCTCGATCAGGTCGAACATCGATTCGGCCGGATGCGGGACCAGGACGGTCTTGCGGATTTCCATGTTGGCGCTGGCTTCGCCGCGAGGCGGCACTGCGCGCGCAACGGATCGATTGAACGTGCCGCGCGCGCGGCCGGTCGCTACTTGGCCGTGGGCATCACGAACTCGGCGCCCTTGGCGATCGAGCCCGGCCAGCGCTGCATCACCGCCTTGTAGCGGGTGTAGAAGCGCACGCCCTCCATGCCGTAGGCGTGGGTGTCGCCGAACAGGCTCTTCTTCCAGCCGCCGAACGAGTAGAACGCCATCGGCACCGGGATCGGCACGTTGATGCCGACCATGCCGATCTGCACCCGCCGCGCGAACTCGCGCGCGGTGTTGCCGTCGGCGGTGAACAGCGACACGCCGTTGCCGAACTCGTGTCCATTGACCAGCGCGACCGCGGCGGCAAAGTCCGGCACCCGCACCACGCCGAGCACCGGGCCGAAGATCTCCTCGCGATAGATGCGCATCGACGGCTGCACGTGGTCGAACAGACAGCCGCCGACGAAGAAGCCGCGCTCGCGCCCGGCCACCGTGCAGTCGCGGCCGTCGACCACCAGCGACGCGCCTTCCTGCACGCCAATGTCCACATACCCCTTGACGCGTGCCTGATGCTGCGCGGTGACCAGCGGCCCCATCTCGGAGGCCGGGTCCATGCCGTCGCCGATCTTCAGCGCGCGCGCGCGCTGCGCCAGCCGCGCCACCAGCTCGGCCGCCACGCGGCCGACCGCCACGCACACCGCGAGCGCCGAGCCATAGGCCGCACCGATCAGCGCATCGACCGCCTGGTCGAGGTCTGCATCGGGCATCACCACCAGATGGTTCTTCGCACCGCCCAGCGCCTGAACGCGCTTGCCGTGCGCGGTGGCGGTGTTCTGGATGTATTCGGCAATCGGCGTGGAGCCGACGAAGCTGACCGCCGCCACCTGCGGATGCACGAGCAGCGCATCCACGGCCGCCTTGTCACCCTGCACGACGTTGAACACGCCGTCGGGCAGGCCGGCCTGGCGCAGCAGGTCGGCGATCAGCAGCGCCGGCGACGGATCGCGCTCCGACGGCTTGAGCACGAACGTGTTGCCGCAGGCGATGGCCACCGGGAACATCCACATCGGCACCATGCACGGGAAGTTGAACGGCGTGATGCCGACGCACACGCCAACCGGCTGGCGCAGCGAGAACTGGTCGATGCCAGTGGACACCTGCTCCGAGTAGTCGCCCTTGAGAAGCTGCGGAATGCCGCAGGCGAACTCCACCACCTCGATGCCGCGCGTGACTTCGCCGCGCGCATCCTCGAACACCTTGCCGTGCTCGCGCGTGATCAGCGCGGCCAGCGCGTCGCGGTGGGCGTCGAGCAGTTCCTTGAAGCGGAACATCACGCGCGCGCGCCGCAGCGGCGGCGTATCGGCCCAGGCCGGCAGCGCAGCGGCGGCGGCCTGCACCGCCGCATCGACCGTGGCGGCCTCCGCCAGCCGCACCCGTGCGCACACCTCGCCGGTGGCCGGATTGAACACGTCGGCGGCGCGCTCGCCGCTGCCGGCGGCCGGTGCGCCATTGATCCAGTGACCGATCTCGGCCAGTTGCGTTTCGCTCTTGCCCATGGGGAGGAATGACCTGTTGGAGGTTTTTGAAAGCGGCCGGAGGTAGGCCGCGCGCGCCGGTGGCCACCGGCACGCGCGCACTGCAAGGCGCTAGTCGATCGACTCGAGCGCCGCGCGGATCGTGCCGACGATGGCGTCGATCTGCGACTTCTCGATGATCAGCGGCGGCGACAGCGCCAGGATGTCGCCGGTGAAGCGCACCAGCGCCGCGTTTTTCTGTGCATTGAAGCAGCGCACGTGCGCCTCGGCGCCGCGCTTGCCGGGTGCGCCCGGACGCGGCTCCAGCTCGATGCCGCCGACCAGCCCGAGGTTGCGGATATCGAGGACGTGGCGCGTGCCCTTCAGCGAGTGCAGCGCCTCCTCGAAGTACGGCGCCATCTGCCGCGCGCGCTCGAACAGGCCCTCGTCGACATACAGCTGCTGCGTGGCCAGCAGTGCTGCGCAGGCCATCGGGTGCGCCGAGTAGGTGTAGCCGTGCAGGAACTCGATCTGTCCTTCCGGCGCGCCGTTGACCACCGCGTCGTGGATCGCGGTCTTGCACAGCACCGCGCCCATCGGGATGGCGGCGTTGTTGATCGCCTTGGCGCAGGTCAGGATGTCGGGCGTGACGTTGAAGTGATGCGCGGCAAACGGCGAGCCGAGGCGGCCGAAGCCGGTGATCACCTCGTCGAAGATCAGCAGGATGCCGTGGCGGTCGCAGATCGCGCGCAGCTTCTCCAGGTAGCCCTGCGGCGGCACCAGCACGCCCGCCGAGCCGGCCAGCGGCTCGACGATCACCGCGGCGATGTTGCTGGCGTCGTGGAACGTGACCAGCCGCTCCAGCTCGTCGGCGAACTCGGCGCCGTGCGCCGGCTGGCCGCGCGAGAACGCATTGCGCGCCAGGTCGTGGGTGGCGCGGATGTGGTCCACGCCCGCCATCATCGCCGGGAAGTGCTTGCGGTTGCCGGGGATGCCGCCGGCCATCATGCCGCCCACGTTGACGCCGTGATAGCCGCGCTCGCGGCCGATGATGATGCGGCGCGACGACTCGCCACGCGCGCGGTGGTAGGCAATCGCCATCTTGATCGCGGTGTCGGCCGACTCCGAGCCGGAATCGGTGAAGAACACCCGATCCATGCCGGCTGGCGCCATCTTCGCGATCACCGTGGCCGCCTGGAATGCCAGCGGATGCGCCATGTTGAAGCCGGGCGCGAAGTCCATCTGTGCGGCCTGCCGCTGCACCGCCTCGACAATCGGCGCGCGGCAGTGACCGGCGTTCACGCACCACAGGCCGGCGGTTCCGTCGATCAGTTGCCGGCCTTCCGGCGTGTAGTAGTACATGCCCTCGGCGCGCGACAGCAGTCGCGGCGCCGCCTTGAACGCGCGGTTGGCGGTGAACGGCATCCACCATTCGCTCAGCGACAGATCGGCCGCGGCGGCGGCAATCGGGCTTTCGAGTTTCATCTGCGGGCTCCCTGAAGTGACTCGCCGCGGGCTCAGCCGAGCAGCCGGAAGGAGTCGAAAAACGTGTCGAGCGCCTCCGCGCTCACCTCGCCCCGGACCGCCAGGGCGACCACCTGCAACAGCCAATCATCGACCACGTAGAAGCGCGCCGCAAGGGCCGTGGGCCGGCCGTCGGGCGCCTGGCCCTGCGCGGCCAGCGCCTGCGCCGCGCGCAACACGCGTCCGGCCGGGGTGGCGAGCGGCGGCGGCGCGGCCGGCGCCGCGGTCGCTGCAGCGCGGAAGTTGCGCAGCAGGCCGTCGCGGAAGAAAGCCACGGTCTGCGCCAGGGCGTCGGAGGTCAGCGCAGCCGCCGGCAGTCGCGCGTGGCCGAGTGCGAACAGCGTGGAGCCGATGCCCGTCGAGGTCATGGTCATCGGCAGCGACTGCGCGGCGAACGCGATGTCGCGCGTGACCGTCTGCGGTTTGCCCGGCAGCGCGATCGCGCAGCGCGCTTCGGCGATCCGCACTTCGCGGAAATTCAGGGCCGGCGCGCAACCGGTCAGCGAGGTCAGCGGCGCGAGCGCTGCGAACCCGAGCAGCCGCCGCCGGCGCATGCAAAAAAACAAGCCGGGCGGAACCCGGCTTGCGGCGGCGTGCGCCGGCGCGATGCCGCGCGGCGAATTGTTCATCGAGCTGTCCCCGGCGAGCGCTGCTGCATCGGGCCGTGCGCGGGGCGCATGGCGGCCGGCGCAGCGCGCCCGCGCTACGACCTACTTGCGACCGGCGCGCGCCGGAGCCGGCGCGGGCGCGGCTTCCTTCTTGGGCGCGCGGCCCGGACGGGTCTTGCCATGGCTGCCGTTGTAGATCTTGCCGCGGCGGGTCCGCAGGTCACCTTTTCCCATGATCGCTCCTGTTCGGGTGGATATGCATCAGGCGAGCCACGACGGCCCTGCGCTGTGCAGTCCGTCTTGACCCTCGACAGCAGTATATCGACGCGCCCTGCCTACAATGAACGAATCGGTGCTGGCCCCATGCCGGCGCCCTCATGGGTGCGAGGAGTTGCAATGGCACTGATCGTGTTCCGTTCCAAGGCTGCCGGCGAAATCTTCATGTTCGCCGAGACCGCGCGCCGCATTTTCGAGATCATCGGCAAGGCCGAGGCGCCACGCGGCGTGATCACCGTCGAACAGGTGCCCGATGCGCTGGCGCGGCTGAGCGCTGCTGTCGAGCAGGAAAAGGCGCAACTGCGCGACGCGGCGGAGCAGCAGCACGCGGCGGATCGGCGCGGCGCGGCTGCCGAGGCGGACGAAGCCACCGGCGCGCGCGCCATCACGCTTGGCCAGCGCGCCTTTCCGCTGCTCGAGATGCTGGAAGCCGCGCGCCGCAAGCAGGTCGAGGTGACCTGGGGGATCTGAGTAGGGCGGACCCGTACCCCGGCCCCCTCGCCAGCAGCGCCCGCAGCCGATACAGTCCGGCTTCCGGCCTCCGCTCGGGGGGCTGCATTCGCTGCACTCACCGCCCGTGTCTTCGGCCATCAAGCTGTTCCAGGGTCGGTTCGGCCGCGTCGCGCTGCTCGACATGGACGCGCCGCTGGTCGAACACGCTCATCATCACTGCCACGTGCTGCTGAAGGCCGGTGGCGCTGACAGCGGCTTCCTGGTGCGCGGCGAGCGCCAGCCACTGACCGACGCCACCGCGGTGCTGGTCAACGCATGGGAGCCGCATGCCTACCAGCACGACCTGCCGCCCGGCCAGTCCACGCTGATCCTCGCGCTGTACATCGAGCCGACGTGGCTGGCCGAGATCCAGCAGTCGCTGACGCTGTCCGGCCACCCGCGCTTCTTTCCACGCAACTGCGTTGCCATCGACGCGCACACCAAGAAGATCGCCGACGAGTTCGTGCTCGAGCTGTGGTGGGCCGACGACATCGCGGCGGCCCGCCTGGAGACCTTGCTGTTCAACCTGATGATCGCGGTGATCGACAGCTACTCGGGCTGGCGCGACATGTCGGGGCTGCTGCGCAGCCGCCCGCCATCGGCGATCGACCCGCGCATCCGTCGCGCCATTGCCTACATGCGCGCCAACGTGGCGATGGAATTCGACATGAGCACGCTGGCCGGTGAAGCCGGGCTGTCGCGCGCGCACTTCTTCACGCTGTTCCAGAAGGAAACCCAGACCACGCCGCTGGTGTATGCCAATGTGCTGCGGGTCGAGGCAGCCATCCGGCGGCTGACCGAGCAGCGGCCGCAGGCGATCGGCGACATCGCGGCCTCGCTGGGATTTTCGGCGCCGGGCCACTTCTCGCGGTTCTTCCGCCAGCACCTGGGCATCACACCCACCGATTACCGCAGCCGGGTGAACCTGTTCGCGCCACCACCTGACGGCGGCGTGGTGCGCACGGCCGACGGCCTGCTCTAGGCGCACCGCACCCGCAGCGCAGCATCAAAGTTGCCGGATTCCCGGGTCGGATTCCGGACTCCTGGGTAAGTTTCCAGACTCGATCGTTCACGCAGGCGGGCGCGCCCCGCAAACACTGCGGGCCGTGCACTTCAACGCAGCGCAGCCCGCATGTCCGCAGATCCCCACGTCCTGAACGCCGACGCGCCCCACCTGGGGCGGGCGCGCGAGCGGCTGGAGGACGCGGCACTTCTGAGCGGACGCGGTCAGTACGCCGACGATCTCGGCGTCAAGCCGGGCACGCTGCACGCGGCGATCGTGCGCTCGCCGCACGCGCATGCGGAGGTGCGGGCGATCGACATCCGCGCTGCGCTGGCCTGCCGCGGCGTACGGGCGGTGCTCACCGCCGACGATGTGAAGCGCTGGTCGCAGCCGTTCGTTGCCGGCGTGAAGGCGCCAATTCATTACTGGGCGCTGGCGCAGGAGCGCGTCCGCTATGTGGGCGAGCCGGTGGCCGTGGTCATCGCCGAGGATCGCTACCAGGCCGAAGACGGCGCCGAGCAGGTCAAGGTCGAGTACGCACCGCTGCCGGCGGTGGTGTCGATCGACGCCGCGCTGGCGGCCAACGCGCCGCTGCTGCACCCGGAGGTCGGCAGCAACGTCGTCAGCGAACGCCATTTCCGCTATGGCGACCCCGAGCAGGCGTTCGCGGCTGCCGCCCACGTGGTGCGGCTGTCGGCGCGCTATCCGCGTAACTCCTGCACGCCGATCGAGTGCGGCGTGGCGATTGCCGAGTGGCAGCCCGCGGACGGGGCTTATGACGTCGTCTCCAACTTCATGGGACCGTTCTCGCTGCATGCGGTGATGGCGCTGGCGCTGCAGGTGCCGGCCAACAAGCTGCGTCACCGCGTGCCGCGCGACTCGGGCGGCAGCTTCGGGGTCAAGCAGGCGGTGTTTCCGGTGGCGGTGCTGATCTGCCTGGCCTCGCGCAAGGCCGGCGCGCCGGTCAAGTGGGTGGAGGACCGGATCGAGCACCTGACCGCCGCCACCAGCGCCACCGCGCGCGCCACCGAGATCGAGGCGGCGGTCGACGCCGACGGCCGGGTGCTGGCGCTGCGCTACGACCAGGTCGACGAGGTCGGCGGCTACCTGCGCGCACCCGAGCCGGCCACGTTCTACCGGATGCATGGCGCGCTGACCGGCGCCTACGACATTCCTCACCTCGCGGTCCGCAACCGCGTGGCCGTGCTCAACAAGACGCCGACCGGGCTGGTGCGCGGCTTTGGCGGACCGCAGGTCTACTTCGCGCTCGAGCGGCTGATGGATCGCATTGCCGCGCAGTTGAACCTCGATCCGATCGACCTGCGCCGCCGCAACTACGTGCGGCGCGAACAGTTTCCGTACCGCGCCGCGGCCGGCGCGCTGCTCGATTCCGGCGACTACCACGCGGTCACCGACGATGCCGTGGCGGCAGCCAAGCTCGTCGCGCTGCGCGCCCGCCAGGCCGACCTGCGCGCGCAGGGGCGGCTGTACGGGATCGGCTGCGCCGCGATCGTCGAGCCGTCGATCTCCAACATGGGCTACATCACGGCGGCGCTGACGCCCGAGCAGCGCGCCAAGGCCGGACCGAAGAACGGCGCAATCGCCACCGCGACCGTGGCCATCGATCTGCTGGGCGGCGTGACCGTGACGATCGCCTCCGCGCCCGCCGGGCAGGGGCACATGACCGTGTGCGCGCAGGTGGTGGCCGATGCGCTCGGCATCGCGCCCGACGCGGTCGTGGTCAACGTCGAGTTCGATACCCAGAAGGACGCCTGGTCGGTGGCGGCCGGCAACTATTCGAGCCGCTTCGCGGGGGCCGTTGCCGGCACCGTGCATCTGGCCGCGATGGAACTGCGCGACAAGCTGGCGCGCATCGCCGCCGCGCAGTGGCAGTGCGCGCCCGACGCTGTGCGCTTCGGCGGCGGGCGCATGTTCGTCGAGGGCCAGCCCGCGCAGGCCCAGCCGCTGGCGCGCATCGCCGGACTGGCGCACTGGTCGCCCGCGCTGCTGCCCGCCGGCATGGCGCCGGGGCTGCGCGCCACCGCGGTGTTCTCGCCCGAGTCGCTGGCCGCGCCCGACGCGCAGGATCGCGTCAACACCTCGGCCGCCTATGGTTTCGTGTTCGACCTGTGCGGCGTGGAGATCGACCGCGACACCGGGCGGGTGCGAATCGACCGCTACGTGACCGCGCACGACGCCGGCCGCCTGCTCAATCCGGCGCTGGTCGACGGCCAGATCCGCGGCGCCTTCGCGCAGGGCGTGGGCGCGGCGCTGTACGAGGAGTTTCATTACGGCGCTGACGGCAGCTTCCTGTCGGGCACGCTGGCCGACTACGCGGTGCCCACCAGCGTCGAGATCCCCGATCCGGTCATCGTGCACCGCGAGACGCCATCGCCGTTCACGCCGCTGGGCGCCAAGGGCGTAGGCGAAGGCAACAACATGAGCACGCCGCCAGCGATCGCCAATGCGCTGGCCGACGCGCTGCGCCCGCTGCGCGGCGAGACCGACATCGTGCTGCCGATGACCCCCGCGCGCGTGCTCGCAACGCTCGCCCTCGTCGAACCGGAGCCGCCGGCGCCGGCCGCGCTTGCCGCGCGTCATGCCGCAGCGCCGGCGCGCGCCGATGGCGTCGCGCTGCGCGCACGAGGCCAGGTCGAAATCGCCGCGTCGCCGGAGCGCGTGTTCGCCGTGCTGCTCGACCCGGTGGCGCTCGCGCGCGTGATCCCCGGCTGCCACGCGCTCGAGCGCGACGGCCCGGACCGCTACCGCGCCGACGTGACGATCGGGATCGGCCTGGTGAAGGCGCGCTACGCGGCGCGTATCGCGATGTCGGACATCGACCCGCCGCGCAGCCTGCGGCTGGCCGGCAACGGCAGCGCCACGCTGGGCACCGGCAGCGGCGATGGCCACTTGCGGCTGGAGCCGACCGCCGGCGGCACCCTGCTGCATTACGACTACGAAGCGCGGGTGAGTGGCAAGGTGGCTGCCGTGGGCAGCCGGATGCTGGAGGGTGCGACGCGCGTGCTGCTGGCGCAGCTGTTCGAGGCACTCGGCCGCCAGGCGGCGGGCGCGCCCCAGCTCACCTTCTGGCAACGGCTGCTGCGTGCACTCGGCCTCGGGAGCGCGCGATGAAACCACCGCGCTTCGACCTGCTGCGCGCCGCCGATGGCGCCGAGGCTGTTGCTGCGCTGGCACAGCGCGGCGACGAGGCCCGCATCCTGGCCGGCGGCCAGTCGCTGATGACTGTGCTCAACATGCGGCTGGCCACGCCAGCGGCGCTGGTCGACATCACCGGCTGCGCCGACCTGCGCACGCTGCGCACCGAGGGCAGCGATCTGGTCGTCGGCGCCGCCATCACCCAGGCCGCGCTCGAGCGCCACACCGGACTGGCCGCCCAGGTACCGCTGCTGGCGCACGCGCTGCCGTGGATCTCGCATCCGCAGATCCGCAGCCGCGGCACCGTGTGCGGCTCGATCGCGCACGCTGACCCCGCAGCCGAGCTGCCGCTGGTGCTGGCCACGCTCGGCGGACGCGTCACGCTACGCGGACCCCGCGGCCGCCGCACCGTGGCCGCGTCCGACTTCTTCACCGGCATGCTGAGTACCGCGCGGGCGGCCGACGAACTGGTCGAGGACGTGCGCTTCCCGCGCGCCAGCGCCGGTGCGCGCTACGCCTTCATCGAGTTCGCGCTGCGGCACGGCGACTTCGCGCTGGCCGCGATCGCCGTCGCCCACGATGGCGCCGGTCTGCGAATCGGCGTCGGCGGCGTAGCCGATCGGCCGGTGGTGCAGGCGCTGCCGGCCACCGCGCTGGCCGACCCCGCAGTCCTCGACGATGCACTCAACACGCTGGCCTGGTCGCTCGATGCCAGCGACGATCCGCACATGAGCGCGGCAGGCCGCCGCCATCTGGTGCGCCGCCTGGGCCGCCAGGCCGTGCAGGCGGCGCTGGCCGCCACCGGTACGCCGGCAGCCGCGGCCGGGAGTCCCGCATGAAGACCTACGGCAAGGACGCGCAGCACGAGGTCGCGCTCGTGCTCAACGGCATCCCGCGCAGCGGCCCCGCCGAAACGCGCACGCTGCTGTCCGACTTCTTGCGCCACACGCTTGGCGCCACCGGCACGCATGTGGGCTGCGAGCACGGCGTGTGCGGCGCCTGCACGGTGCGCATCGACGGCGAGCCGGCTCGCGCCTGCCTGACGCTGGCGCTGCAGACCCACGGCTGCCAGGTGCAGACGGTCGAAGGGCTGGCCGAGCCGGGTGTGCTCGGCCCGCTGCAGCAGGCATTCCGCCGCCACCACGCGCTGCAGTGCGGCTTCTGCACCGCCGGCATCCTGAACTCGGCCAGCGCCTGGCTGGAGCGCGTGGCGCGCGGCGAGGCTGCACCCACCGAGGCGGCCGTGCGCGACCTGCTGTCAGGCCATCTGTGCCGCTGCACCGGCTACACGCCGATCGTGCAGGCCATTCTCGAGGTTGCGCGCGACGCAGCAGCGGGCGGCGCGCCTGCCACCGATTGATCCCCCCACAAACCGGTCACAACAAGGAGACACAACCATGAATCGACGCTCGCTGATGCAAGCCGCGCTGTGTGCCGCCACCGCACTCGGCGCCGCCTCCGCCCACGCCCAGGCCTATCCGTCGCGCCCGGTCTCCGTGGTGGTGCCCTTTGCCACCGGCAGCGCGAGCGACGTGTTCACACGCGTGGTGCTCGACCACATGGCCAGCCGCGGGACGTTCCGCTTCGTGGTCGACAACAAGCCGGCCGCCGGCGGCAATGTGGGCACGCAGCAGGTGGCCAAGGCCACCCCCGACGGCTACACGCTGGTGATGAGCTCGTCCGGCCCGCTCGCCGCCAACAAGATTCTGGTGAAGAACCTCGGCTACGACCCGGAGAAGGATTTCGACCCGATCGCGCTGTTCGCGGTGGTGCCCAACGTGATCGTCGTCACCACCAAGCTGCCCATCAAGTCGCTTCAGGAGCTGGTGGCCTACGCGAAATCCAAGCCGAACGCGCTCAACTACGGCTCGGTCGGCATCGGCAGCTCGCAGCACATTGCCGGGGCCTTCTTCGAGCAGATCACCAGCACGCAGATGGTGCACGTGCCGTACCGCGTCACCTCGCAGATGGTGACCGACATGATTTCCGGTCAGGTGCAGCTCGGCTTCCAGCTGCTGCCCAACGTCAAAGGGATGATCGACGGTGGCCAGATGCGGCCGCTGGCGGTGGCCTCGAGCCGCCGCCTGACGGCGCTGCCCGACGTGCCCACCGCGCAGGAGGCGGGCGTGGCCGGCTACGAGTCGGCCGCATGGTTTGCCTTCCTGGCGCCGCGCGGCACGCCGCGCGCAGCGATCGACCGCTTCCATGCCGAGCTGGCGATCACGATGGCTGACCCGGCAGTGCGCACCCGTCTGAGCGAGCTGGGCGCGATCGCCACCATCAACAAGCCGGAGGAACTTGGCCGCCACATCAGCAGCGAGATCGCCAAGCTGCGCGACATCATCACCAAGGCCGGCATCACGCTGGACGGACAGTAGTCCTCCGCCGCCGCACGAGGAGTCCTGCGATGCTCGATCTCGGACGCACCTTTTTGCAGAGCGTGGAGCGCAATCCGGGCGCCTGCGCGCTGGTGGACGGCGCGCAGCGGCTGACCTACGCGCAGTGGCTTGCGCTTGTAGGCGGCGCGGTGCGGGGGCTGCGCGATCTCGGACTGCGGCGCGGCGATCACCTGCTGGTGGTGATGCAGAACCGCTGGCAGACGGCCACGCTGCACTGGGCCTGCCAGTTCGAGGGCGTGGTGATCACGCCGCTGAACTGGCGCGCCAAAGGCGATGAGATCGACTACTGCCTGCGCGACTCGGCGGCGCGCGCGATCGTCTATGAGCCGGCGGCCGAGGCGGCCGTGGCCGACTCGGCGCTGGCGCGCGACGTCGCGCGGGTCGCCCTCGGCGGCGCCGCTGGTGGCCAGGTTGCGGTCGAGAACTGGCTTCGCCCCGACGGGGCGCCGGCGCCGTGCGCGACCGCCGATGATCTATCGCTGATGCTGTACACGTCGGGCACCACCGGCAAGCCCAAGGGTGTGCCGCGGCGGCACCGGGCCGAGCGCGCGGCCGCGCTGGCGCACGTGGCACAGAACCTGTACGGCTACGGCGAGCGCACGCTGGGCGTGATGCCGCTGTATCACACGATGGGGGTGCGCTCGCTGCTGGCGCTGGCGCTGATCGACGGCCGCTTCGTCTGCATGCCGAAGTTCGATGCGCGCGCCGCGCTGGCGCTGATCGAAGCCGAGCGCATCAGCCACCTGTACCTGGTGCCCACGCTCTATCACGACCTGCTCGCGCATCCGGACTTTGCGCGTACCGACACCAGCAGCGTGCGCAAGCTCGGCTTTGCTGGCGCGCCGATGCACGATGCACTGCTGGCGCGGCTCGACGTGGCCTTCCGCCCCGATCTGTTCGTCAATCACTACGGCAGTTCGGAGATCTACACGTTCTCGATCGACCAGCGGGCGACGGCCAAGCCGGGCTCGGCCGGCAAGAGCGGCATCAACGCGCGGCTGCGCGTGGTGCGGCTCGATGCCCGCGGTCCCGACGACCTGGCCGGCCCGCGCGAGGAAGGCCAGATCATCGCCGACCTGGCCGGCGACGAGGCCTTCGAGGGCTATCACAACCGCCCCGATGCCGATGCCAAGGCGCTGCGCGACGGCTGGTACTTCACCGGCGACACTGGCTACTTCGACGACGACGGCGACCTGCACGTGACCGGTCGGGTCGACGACATGATCATCAGCGGCGGCGAGAACATCTCGCCGGTCGACATCGAATCGGTGCTGTCGTTGCATCCGGGCGTCGACGAGGTCGCAGTCGCCGGCCTGCGTGACGAACGGTGGGGCCAGCGCGTGGTGGCCTTCGTCAAGCCGCGGTCGCCGCGGGCCGACGCCATGTCGCCGGAGGCCCTCGACGCCCACTGCCGGCAGTCGGATCTGGTCAACTTCAAGCGCCCGCGCGAGTACGTATTCGTGCGCGAGATCCCCAAGTCGCCGGTCGGCAAGATCCTGCGTCGCAAGCTGGTGGCAGGCGAGTACGAGCCGCTGGCAGGCGAAGAGGTCACGCAATGAGGCCGACCCGATGAGCGCCTTCACCAGCCTGCGCGCCTGGCTGCGCCATCTGGCCGCGACCGAGCGGCTCGCGACCGCGCGGCCCGGCATCGGCCTCACCCATGCGCTGGCGGCCGTGGCCAAGCGACTCGACGGCCGTCAGGCCGTGCTGTTCCCGCAGCCCGGCGGGCATTCGATGCCAGTGGTCTCGGGCTTCATGTCGCAGCGGGCCTGGATCGCCGAGGCGATGGGCGTGCCGCAGGCAGCGGTGCTGCGCCACTTTCGCGAGGCCAGCGAGCGGCCGCTGCCGTGGCGCGAGGTGGCGGCCGGCGAGGCGCCGTGCCAGCAGGTCGTGCACGACTTCCGTGCCGACGCCTCGCTCGATATCGGCGCGCTGCTACCGGTGCCCACCCACAGCGAGCACGACAGCGGCCCCTACATCACCGCCGGCCTGGTGATCGCGCGCAACCCGGCCACCGGCGTGCAGAACGTGTCGATCAACCGGATCCAGATCAACAGCCGCGACCGCCTTGGCATCCTGATGCTGCCGCGCCACCTGCATGCGTTCTACCAGGCCGCGGAGGCTGCCGGCGAAGCGCTGCCGGTAGCCGTCGTGATCGGCGTCGATCCGCTGACCGCACTGGCCTCGCAGGCCATCACGCCGATCGACTTCGACGAGCTGACGATCGCCGGCAGCCTGCATGGCGCGCCGCTGCCGGTCGCGCGCTGCCAGACCAGCGACGTGCGGGTGCCGGCCGATGCCGAGATCGTGATCGAGGGCCGTCTGCTGCCGCGCTTGCGCGAACCCGAGGGTCCGTTCGGCGAGTTCCCCAAGTACTACTCGGCGCGCGAGGCGCGCGAAGTGATCGAGATCGACCGCGTGACCACGCGGCGCGCGCCGATCTTCCACACCATCGTGCCGGCCGAGATGGAGCATCTGCTGCTGGGTTCGATTCCGCGCGAGGCCACGCTGCTGGCGCATCTGCAGCGCAGCTTCCCGGGCGTGCTTGACGTGCATCTGTCGGTCGGTGGCGTGGCGCGCTATCACCTGTTCGTGAAGATGAAGAAGCGGCGCGAGGGCGAGCCGAAGAACGTGATCCTCGGTGCCTTCGGCGGCCACTACGACGTCAAGCACGTGGTGGTGGTGGACGACGACGTCGACGTGCACAACCCGCGCGAGGTCGAGTGGGCGATCGCGACCCGCTTCCAGGCCGACCGCGACCTCGTGGTGGTGAGCGACGCCCAGGGCTCGCCCCTGGACCCGTCGACGACGGTGCGCTTCGCGCAGTCGCACGGCGGCAAGCCGCCGCCGCATCTGCAGGGACTGAGCGCAAAGATGGGGCTCGACGCGACCAAGCCGCTGGAAAG
The DNA here is from genome assembly GCA_964616395.1 of uncultured Burkholderiaceae bacterium. Lineage (GTDB taxonomy): Bacteria > Pseudomonadota > Gammaproteobacteria > Burkholderiales > Burkholderiaceae_F > JALHMQ01. The sequence continues at coordinate 5,564 of CAZTUT010000029.1, read as the reverse complement.
CGCCGAGCACGTGTTCACGCGCGTGCGCATTCCCGGTGAACGCGAGGTCGATCTTGCGGCAGCGCTGCAGCCTGGCGCGGCCGACCTGCAACGGATTCTCGAAGGCTAGAAAGGACTGCAACGATGGGAGGGCACACATGACAACAACGACACTGACCGATCTTCCACACCCCGCGCACACGCTGCCGCCAGAGCTCGACGGCTTTCGCGTCGAAGTCGATGCGTCGCGCGAGCGCGCTGACATCATCCTCGACCGGCCGCCGTTCAACATCGTGCGCATGGGTCAGCGCGATCAGCTGCGGCTGGTGTTCGAGGCGCTCGATGCCGACCCGCGCGTGCGCGTGATCGTGTTGCGTGCCATCGGCGAGCACTTCTCCAGCGGCGGTGACATCAAGGGCTTCATGCAGGCCACGCCCGAGCATGTGTCGAAGCTCGCGTGGAACGTCGCAGCGCCCGCGCGCTGCACCAAGCCGGTGATCGCCGCCAACCGCGGGTACTGCTTCGGCGTCGGCTTCGAGCTGTCGCTGGCCTGCGACTTCCGGCTCGCCACCGACACCACGCTGTACGCGCTGCCCGAGCAGAAGCTGGGGCAGATCCCCGGCTCGGGCGGCTCGGCGCGGCTGCAGAAGATGGTCGGCATCACGCGCACCAAGGACATCGTGATGCGCTCGCGCAGGATCACCGGCAAGCAGGCGCACGAGTGGGGGGTGGCCACCGACTGCGTGCCCGACGCGCATCTGGAGGCTGCCACCGATTCGCTGGTCGAGGAGCTGCGCGCGTTCTCGCCGCTGGCGCAGCGCACCGCCAAGAAGCTTCTCAACGATACCGAGGACAGCACGCTGTCCATCGCCATCGAGCTCGAAGGGCATTGCTACTCGCGCCTTCGAACCTCGCACGATTTCGCGGAGGGGGTCGATGCTTTTCACAGCAAACGCCGCCCCAATTTCAACGGCCAGTGACCGGCCGACAACAGCAAGCATCACACTCAGGAGACAAAGATGAACAAGAGCTTCAAGCCGGCCGCCCTGGCCGTGGCGCTCGCCTTCTCGGCGGCAGCCTCGGCGCAGAACACGCCGATCCGCATCGGCGTGGTGACGCCGCTGTCCGGCACGTACGCGGGCATCGGCCAGCAGGTCAAGTGGGGCCTCGACCTGGCCGCCAAGGAAATCAACGACGCCGGTGGCGTGATGGGCCGCAAGATCGAGCTCATCTATGAAGACGAGGAAGCCAACCCGGCGGTGGCCACCCAGAAGGCCGAGAAGCTGTTCCAGGTCAGCAAGGTCGACTTCCTGACCGGCACCGTCAACTCCGGCTCCACGCTCGCGGTGGGCCAGGTGGCCGAGCGCAACCAGCGCCTGCTCGCCACCACGGTCTCGTTCGCCGATTCGATCACCGGCGACAAGTGCTCGCCCAACGTGTTCCGCGTCAACGCCCGCGCGGGCATGCAGTCGGCCGCGCTGGCCGAGTGGATGAGCAAGGAGAAACCCAACGCCAACGTGTTCTACCTCGGCCCCGACTACGAGATGGGCCGGTCGACCGTGGCCGCCTTCAAGGGTGCGGCCGAAGGCAAGGGCGCGCGTACGGTGGGCGAGATCTTCGCGCCGCTGGACAACAAGGACTACTCGCCGTACTTCGGCCAGATCCGCTCGGCGCGCCCGACCGTGATCTACACGTCGGTCGCCGGCAACGACACGGTGCGCCTGTTCACGCAGCTGTCGGAGTTCGGGCTCGGACGCAACCTGCAGATCGTGGGCGCCAGCGGCACCGTGACCTCGCAGAACCTGCCGGCGATCGGCAAGGCGGCCGAGGGCTTCGTCACCGGTGTCGGCTACTCGCCGCTGATCGACTCGGCGGATAACAAGAAGTTCGTAGCCGCATTCCAGGCGGCCAACAAGTCGCTGCCCGATCTGTACGGCGCGGACTCTTACGGCGTGCTGTTTTTCTACAAGGCCGCCGTCGAGAAGGCAAAGAGCACGGAGACCGACAAGGTGCGGGCGGCAATGCGTGACCTCGAATGGGCCACGCCGCAGGGCGTGAAGAAGATGCGCGCCGGCGACCATCAGGCGATGCAGGACATGTATGCAGTGCGCGTGACCGACGGTCAGTTCCGCATTGTCGGCCGGGTGCCGGCGGCGGCAGCCATCGGGCCCGATGCCTGCACCAAGTTCTGATGCACGGCTGCGCCGCGCCTGCTGTCCGGGGCGCGGCGCGCCACCTTCCCTGACCTGACGGAAACCGCGATGACCGACCTGCTCGAATGGCTGCAGTTCGTGCTTTCACCGCAGATGATCAACGGCCTGTCGATTGGCGTGGCCGTGATCCTGATGGCACTCGGCCTGACCATCATCTTCGGCCTGCTCGACGTGATCAACATGGCGCACGGCGAGTTCTACGCGCTCGGCGCCTACGTGGCGGTGGCGCTGCTCGGACTCGGCCTGCCGTTCTGGTGGGCGCTGGCGCTGGTGCCGCTGGCCATGCTGGCGGTCGGCTATGCCACCGAGCGGCTGCTGATCCAGCGCGTGTTCGACAGCAAGGACCGCCACACGCTCACGCTGCTGCTGACGCTGGGCTTCGGCATCGTGCTCGAAGACATCCTCAAGATCCTGTTCGGCGCCAATCCGCTGCGGGTGGAGACGCCGATCCGCGGCGCCACCGAGGTGGTGGGGCTGTACTTCCCCAACTACCGGCTGTTCCTGATGCTGTTCGGCGGAGCGCTGATCGCGGCGGTCTGGGTCGTGGTGTTCCGCACACGGATCGGCGCGATCGTGCGGGCCGCCGCCTTCGACCGCCACATGGCCGGCTCGCTGGGCGTGCCGGTGGCGCGCGTGTACGCGCTGACCTTCGCCTTCGGCGTGGCGCTGGCCGGGCTGTCGGGTGTGCTGCTGGCGCCGATCTACTCGGTGTTTCCGACCATGGGCCGCGACTTCGTGCTGATGGCCTTCTCGGTGGTCATCGTCGGCGGCATGGGCTCGATCAAGGGCGCGGTGATCGCCGGCCTGCTGCTGACGCAGATCCAGTCGATCTCCAGCCTCTACATCTCACCGGTATGGAGCGATCCGCTGCTGTTCGGAATCATGGTGCTGGTGCTGATGTGGCGGCCGCAGGGCCTGTTCGGGAGGCTTGGCCATGGCTGACAGCGCCGTGCTTGCCACTCCGCCTTTGCCATCAGCGGCGGCGCGCCGCCCCAGCGCGCTGCGGCTGCTGACCTGGCTGTTCTTCGCCGGCGCACTGGTGTTCGCGGCCGTGGCCGCCACGCTGGGCGACGAGTTCTACTTCCGGCTCGCCACCGAGGCGCTGATCTTCGGCGGCCTGGCGCTGGCCGTCGATGTGCTGCTCGGCCGCACCGGCCTGCTGCCGCTCGGCCATGCGCTGTTCTTCGGCTTCGGCGCCTACGTGGCCGGACTGGTGCTCAAGCACTGGGCGGCATCGTTCTGGCTCGCCATCGGCGTCGTGTTCGTCACCTCGCTGGTGGCCGGCGTGGCGGGCGGCATCATCGCCATCCGCGCCCGCGGCGTGTACTTCGCGCTGATCAGCTTCGGGCTGGCACAGGTGGTCTCGAAGATCGTCTTCAACACGCGCGAACTGGGCGCCTCCGACGGCATCATCGGCATTCCCGAGCTGCAGATCGGCTTCGGCCCGTTCACGCTCGATGCGGCCCACGCACCCAGCATGTTCCTGCTCACGCTGGCCTACATCGGCGTGCTGTTCGCGGTCACCGCCTGGCTGATGGACACGCCGCTCGGCCGCCTGCTGTCGGCGGTCAAGGCCAACGAACAGCGCGTGCCGTTTCTCGGCTTCGACCCGTGGCGCGTGAAGCTGGGCGGCTTCACCTACTCGGCCATGCTGGCGGCGCTGTCGGGGGCGCTGTATCCGGTGCTGCGCGGCTTCGTCTCGCCCGAGCTGCTGTTCTTCCAGGTCAGCGTCAACGCGGTGATCAACGTGATCGTGGGCGGTACCGGCACGCTGATCGGGCCGCTGTACGGCTCGGCGCTGCTGACCGGCCTGCGCTCGGTCGTGGGCTCATTCACCGCGCATCACCTGATCGTCATCGGGCTGGTCTTCATGGCCTCGGTGGTCTTCTTTCCGCGCGGCCTGATCGGCTACGCGGCACCGGCGCTGCAGCGCTGGCTCGACCGGCGACGGGAGGCGCGATGAGCGATCCGATCCTCAGTGTGCGCGGACTCACCGTGCGCTTCGGCGCGCTGGTGGCGGTCAATGACGTGAGCTTCGATGCCGAGCGTGGCCGCATCACGTCGGTGATCGGCCCGAACGGCGCCGGCAAGAGCACGCTGTTCAACCTGATCAGCGGCGCCATCGCGCCACGCGCCGGCCGCACGCTGCTCGATGGCGCCGATGTCACCGGCTGGACACCCGACCGCCTGCTCAAGGCCGGCCTGGCGCGCTCGTTCCAGATCACCAACCTGTTCTTCGAGCTCAGCGTCCGCGAAAACCTGCGGCTGGCCGCGCAGTTCGTGCAGCCCGGTCCGCAACTGGCCAACGTGCTGCGGCCGGTCAGCGCCAGCCGCGTGGCGCTGGCGCGCGTGGACGAACTGACCGAGCGCTTCGGCCTGCACGACAAGCTCGACGAACTGGCCGGCTACCTGTCGCACGGCGAACAGCGGCGGCTCGAGATCGCGGTGGCGCTGGCCGCGCGACCCCGCCTGCTGCTGCTCGACGAGCCCACGCAGGGCATGAGCCACACCGACACGCAAGACACCGCCGCACTGATCCGCAGCCTTGCCGGCGACCTGTCGATCCTGCTGATCGAGCACGACGTGGAGCTGGTGATGAACCTGTCGGACCACGTGGTCGTGATGCACCAGGGTGCAAAGCTGGCCGAGGGCACGCCACAGGCCGTGCGCGCCAACCCGGCGGTGCAGGCCGCCTACTTCGGGGAGCACCGCGATGCTGCGGCTCACTGACATCCACACCCACTACGGCCTCAGCCACGTGCTGCAGGGCGTGTCGATCGAGGTCGGCGCCGGCGACGTCGTCGGCCTGTTCGGCCGCAACGGCGTGGGCAAGACCACGCTGATCAAGACCGTGGCCGGCTGGGTCCGGCCGAGCCGCGGCGAGATCGTGTTCGACGGCGCGCCGATCCACGCGCTGACCAGCGACCAGATCTGCCGCCGCGGCATCGGCCTCGTGCCCGAGGACCGGCGCGTCTTCCCCGGCCTGTCGGTCGAGGAGAACCTGCAGCTCGGCGCGATGCAGAAGCCGGGTCGTCCGAAGGCCGAAACGCGGCGCCTGCTCGATGCCATCTACACCCGGTTTCCGCGCCTGGGCGAACGTCGTGCGCAGCTCGGCACCACGCTGTCGGGTGGCGAGCAGCAGATGCTCGCGATGGCCCGCGTGCTGATGGGCGAACCGCGCATGCTGCTGATCGACGAGCCCAGCGAAGGCCTGGCGCCGAAGATCGTCGACGAGGTGTTCGCACTGATCGAATCGATGCGGGCCGACGGCATCCCGATCCTGCTGGTGGAGCAGAACGTCCGGCGCGCGCTGGACGTGGTCACCCGCTTCTACGCGATCGAGCGCGGACAGGTGGTGTTCGAGGGCCGCGC
>CAZTUT010000028.1:24275-25659 GCA_964616395.1 uncultured Burkholderiaceae bacterium | reverse complement strand
CCGGGCCGCTGGTCTGCCGCAGGTTCACGCCCATCTCGTGCGCGACGATGTGCGCCAGCGTGGTCTTGCCCAGGCCGGGCGGGCCGAACAGCAGCACGTGATCGAGCGACTCGGCACGGTTGCGCGCGGCGGTGATGAAGATCTCCAGCTGCTCGCGAATGCGCGCCTGCCCCACGTAGTCGGCCAGCCGCTGCGGGCGCAGCGCGCGCTCGACCGCCTCTTCGTTCGGGGAGGCGGGCGTGGTGGTCACGATGCGGTCGATCGCCATCAGGATTTCGCCAGTGATTTCAGCGCCAGGCGGATGCCGTCGGACACGCCGGTGCCGGCCGGTACCTGGCGCACCGCCAGCGCGGCCTCGCGCTCGTTGTAGCCCAGCGCCATCAACGCGCGCAGGATGTCGGCCGAGTCGCCGCCCGCCGCGCTGCCAGCGGCCGGTGCGTCGAGCGCGGCGCCGAGCTTGCCCTTCAACTCCAGCAGCAGCCGCTCGGCCGTCTTCTTGCCGATGCCCGGGATGCGGGTCAGTCGGGCGCTTTCCTGCAGCGACACCGCCTGCGCCAGTTCCGCCACCGACAGGCCCGACAGCACTGCCAGCGCGGTGCGCGCGCCCACACCCGAGATGCGGATCAGGTCACGGAAGGCCTGCCGCTCAGCGCTGGTGGCAAAGCCGTAGAGCTGATGCGCGTCTTCGCGCACCGCCAGGTGCGTGAGCAGCGTCACCCGCTCGCCCACCGCCGGCAGGTTGTACAGCGTGCTCATCGGCACGTCGATTTCGTAGCCGATGCCGCCGGCATCGACCAGGATCGACGGCGGATTCTTCTCCAGCAGCGTGCCGGCAATGCGACCGATCATCGCGTCACTTTCCCAGCAGTGCTGCGTGCTGCGCCCAGGCGCTGCGCGACGCCGCGCGTCCGCGACGTCCGCTGCTCGCTGACGTGCTCGCCTGCAATTGCTGCTGCGCAGCCGTTGTTGCAGCGGCCGACGGCCCCGCGTGTGCGCGTACCTGCGCCGCCAGCCGCCGTGCATGCGCATGGCAGACCGCGCAGGCCAGCGCATCGGCGGCATCGGGCGGTGGGGCCACCGCCAGCGACAGCAGCCGCGTGATCATCATCTGCACCTGCTCCTTGGTGGCGCGACCGGTGCCCACGACCGCCTGCTTGACCGACAGCGCCGCGTACTCGTGCACCGGCAGGTCGGCTGCCACGGCGGCGCACAGCGCAGCGCCGCGGGCCTGGCCCAGCAGCAGCGTGGACTTGGGGTTGACGTTGACGAACACCTGCTCGACCACGGCCATCGCGGGCCGATGCTCGGCGATCACCGCGCCCAGTTCGCGCAGGATCACGCCCAGGCGTACCGCCAGGTCGCCGGCTGGCACGCGGACCACGCC
>CAZTUT010000028.1:0-24175 GCA_964616395.1 uncultured Burkholderiaceae bacterium | reverse complement strand
CGGAAGTGGCGCACGCCGGTGAACACCATCGCCACGTCGCGCTCGTCGGCGGCGGCGATGACCTCGGCGTCGCGCATGCTGCCGCCGGGCTGGATCACGCAGGTGGCGCCAGCGTCGACCACCACATCCAGGCCGTCGCGGAACGGGAAAAACGCGTCGCTGGCAGCCGCCGAGCCGGCCAATGACAGGCCGGCGTTGGTGGCCTTGATCGAGGCAATGCGCGCCGAGTCGATGCGGCTCATCTGGCCCGCGCCCACGCCCAGCGTCATGCCGTCGCGCGCGAACACGATGGTGTTGCTCTTGACGAACTTGGCCACGCGCCAGGCGAACACCAGGTCGTCCATCTGCTGCGCGGTCGGTTGCCGCCGCGTCACCACCTTCATCTCGGCAGGCTGGACCGCCGCCAGGTCGGGCGTCTGCACCAGCAGGCCGCCGCCCACGCGCTTGAAGTCGAAGTCGTTGCTCGATTGGCCGGCCGGCAGCACCAGCAGCCGCACGTTCTGCTTGGCAGCGAACACCGCGCGCGCGGCATCGTCGAACGCCGGCGCGATCACCACCTCGACGAACTGCTGCGCCACCGCCTGCGCGCAGCCGCCATCGACCGGCCGGTTGAAGGCGATGATGCCGCCGAAGGCCGAGGTCGGATCGGTCTGGAACGCCTTCGCGTAGGCGCCGGCAGCGTCGGCTGCCACTGCCACGCCGCAGGGATTCGCGTGCTTGACGATCACGCAGGCAGGCGCGTCGAAACTGCGCACGCACTCCCACGCGGCATCGGCATCGGCGATGTTGTTGAACGACAGTTCCTTGCCCTGCAGTTGCGCATAGCCGGCCAGCAGGCCGTCGGCCACGCTGCGCTCGCGGTAGAACGCGGCCGACTGGTGCGGGTTCTCGCCGTAGCGCATCTCCTGCACCTTGACCCACTGGCGCGTCAGCGTCTCTGGGAAGCGGCCGGGGCGGCCGGTGTCGTCGAGCGCCGACAGGTAATTGCCGATGGCGCCGTCGTAGCGGGCGGTGTGCGCGAACACCTTGCGTGCCAGCCGGAACCGGGTGGCCGAGCCGACGCTGCCATGGGTTCGCAGTTCGTCGATCACGGTCGCATAGTCGGTCGGATCGACCACCACCGCGACCGAGCCGTGGTTCTTGGCGGCCGCGCGCAGCATGGCCGGGCCACCGATGTCGATGTTTTCGATCGCCTCGTCGAAGCCGCAGTCGGGCCGGGCCACCGTCTGCTCGAACGGATACAGGTTGACGACCAGCACGTCGATCGGATCGATCTGGTGCTGGGCAAGCGCGGCCATGTGCTCGGCCGAGTCGCGCCGCGCCAGCAGGCCGGCATGGATGCGCGGATTGAGGGTCTTGACGCGGCCGTCGAGGATCTCCGGAAAGCCGGTGTACTGCGCGACCTCGGTCACCGCGAGCCCCGCGTCGGACAGCATGCGCGCAGTGCCGCCGGTGGACAGCAGGCGAAAGCCCAGGTCGGCGAGGGCGCGTGCCAGGTCGAGCACGCCAGTCTTGTCGCTGACGGAGATGAGGGCGGTTTTCATCGGGATCGGACTCCGGAACGTCAAGAGGTCAGCGGGCGCTGCGCGGGGCGCGGCCGGGGCTTGTCTTGCTGCGTGAGCCCGTGCGCGCCGGGCCGCGCGCGCCGTTGCGCTGGCGCGCGGCTGCGGTCGGTGCCGGCACCACCGGCGCCTCGGCCAGCCCATGCTCGAGCAGCTTCTTGCGCAGCGTGTTGCGGTTGATCCCCAGCAGTTCGGCGGCAGCCGACTGATTACCCTGGCAGCGGTCGAGTGCGAACTTGAGCAGCGGACGCTCGGCCGCACCGATCACCATGCCGTGCAGTCGGTGCGGGCGGGCGCCGTCGAGATCAACGAAGTACTGCTCGAGTGCGCGCAGGATCGTCTGCTCGATGGTTTCGCCGCCACGCTGCGAGGCCGTGCCTGCCGTCTGGGTCATGATCGGTGCTTTCGGTATTCAGTGAACGGCCTCGCCAGCGGCGGGCGCGTCAGTCAGTCGTTCGAAGCGTGCGCCGTGCTCGCGCAGGAAGGCATCCACCGCGCGCGCCTGCGCCGCGCAGTCGTCAATGCGGTTCATCAGGTCGCAGAAATCCGCGCCGCCAGCCAGGCGTCGCGTGTACCAGATGATGTGCTTGCGCGCGGTCCGCAGGCCCACGCTGCTGCCGTAGAAGCGGTAGTGATCGTCCAGATGCTCGAGCAGCAGCGCGCGGGCATCTTCCGTGCGCGGCGGCGGCAGCAGCGCGCCGGTGGCGAGGTAGTGATCGATTTCCGCGAAGATCCACGGCCGGCCCTGGGCCGCGCGGCCGATCATCACGGCGTCGGCGCCGGTCAGGTCGAGCACGCGTCGCGCCTTCTGCGGTGAATCGATGTCGCCGTTGGCCACCACCGGAATCGCAACCGCGCGCTTGACCGCGGCGATCGTGTCGTACTCGGCCTGGCCGCCAAAGCCGCAGGCGCGGGTGCGGCCGTGCAGCGTCAGCATGGCCACGCCGGCCTGCTCGGCCAGCGCGGCGATGCGCAGCGCGTTGCGATGCGCGGGATCCCAGCCGGTGCGGAACTTCAGCGTGACCGGCACACCGAAAGGCGTAGCGGCAGCCACCACCGAATCGAGGATCGTGCGCACCAGGGTCTCGTCGCGCAGCAGCGCCGAGCCGCAGGCGACGTTGCACACCTTCTTGGCCGGGCAGCCCATGTTGATGTCGATGATCTGTGCGCCGCGCTCGATGTTGAAGCGCGTTGCCTCGGCCAGCATCAGCGGATCGGCGCCGGCGAGCTGTACGGCCTTGGGTTCGCTTTCGCCATCGTGGTTGATGCGGCGCGCGGTCTTCTCGCTGGCCCACAGGCGCGGGTTGGATGCGGCCATTTCGCTGACCGCGTAACCGGCGCCGAGCCGTTTGCACAGTTGCCGGTACGGCCTGTCGGTGACGCCGGCCATGGGCGCGACGAACACGCGGTTCTTCAGTTCGAAGGCACCGAGGCGCATGACGGGGCGAGCAGGATGAGGTGGGCGGGCAGTCGCGGCGGAATGCCGCGCGGGGCGCAGATTGTATGCGCAGCCTGTGCGGGTGGTCGGCGGGTCGCGGCTGCGCCTAGCTGCGCACGCCGAACATCAGCAACCGCGCCCACGCGTGACGCAGCGGCGGCGCCAGATTCATCGCGGTCAGTCCGGCCGAGCGCAGCAGCGCGGCAGGCAGTGCGCGGGTGGCGAAAGCCGGCGGCATCCAGCGCGTGATCTGCGCGATCAGCGCGCGATCGCCGCGGCGCCGCGCAGCGAACTGCGCCAGCGCCTGCAACGGATCGTCGGCGCGCTCGGTCAGGCAGTCGACCAGCGTGCGCGCATCGCGCAGCCCGAGGTTCATGCCCTGGCCGGCCACCGGATGCAACGTCTGCGCCGCATTGCCGATCCACGCCAGCCTGCCGTCGGCCACCCGCTCGCGGACGATCTGCGGCAGCGGTAGCGCGCGTGCCGGCGACAGCGATGCCACCTCGGCAATGCGCGGGCCCACGGCCTGCTGCAACGCCTCGCGCAGGCTGTTGCTGTCGAGTGCGGCACGGCGGCGCGCCTGGGCCTCGTCCATGCACCAGACCAGCGACCAGGCCGGACCGTCGCCCGCGCCAGCGGGTGCCGGCAGCAGCGCCAGCGGCCCCTCGCGCGTGAAGCGCTCAAAGGCCATACCGGCCGGCGTACCACGCAGTTGCAGGTCGGCCAGCAGCGCCCACGCGGTCGGGGTGTCGGCCGTTGCCGGTGGCGAACCTTCGGCATGAATCGCCACGGCGACGCGCTGCACCGCATGCGTGCCATCGCCGTGGTCGATATCCAGTTCGACGCCGTCACCCACCTGTCGTATCTGACGTACGTGCACCGGCCGTTCGAGCCGCATGCCCGGCTCCGCCTGCGCGGCATCGTTCAGTGCGGCGTGCAGATCGCCGTAGTAGACCGTGGCACCGAGCGGCTCACCGCTGTGCGCGTCGATCTCTTCTGCGCGCAGCACCGTGGTGCCGAATTCACCGGCCGAACTGACGTGCACGTCGACAATCGGCGCGCGCGGCGGCAACCGACCGCCGAGCAGCGGCGCCAGCGTCTGCCAGCTGCCGCGCGAAAGCGCCAGCAGGCGGCGGTCGTTCTGCGCCGCGGCGGGCAGGCGGGCGTCGTACACGACCGGCCGCAGTCCCGCACGCGCCAGCAGCAGCGCGCAGGCCAGCCCGATCGGGCCGCCGCCCAGTACGGCAACGTCGAGACCGGCGCGCGGGTTCATTCGCCTGTCCTCATCCCGCCACGGCCAGCGGTTGCCTCGACAACTCGGCATCCAGCCGCGCCAGTTCGTCGGGCGTGCCCACGTTGTGCCAGCGGCCGGCAAAACGCTCGCCGCCGATGCGGCCCGCGTCGACCGCGCGATACAGCCACGGAAACAGCTTGCGCCGCCCGGCCGGCTCGCCGGCGAACAGCCGCGGCGCCAGTAGCGCGATGTTGGCGTAGGTCAGGTGCGGCGGCACGGTGGTGATGCGGTCACCCGCGAGGCCCATGTCGCCGCGCGGATTGAAGGGCGGGTTGTCGACCAGCACCAGATGGCCGTCGAGTGCGCCGCTTGCAAGGGCAGCCGCACGTGCCACCAGCGGCCGGTAGTCGAAATCGCTGACGATGTCGCCGCTGACTGCGATGAACGGTGCGTCGCCCAGCAGCGGCAGCGCGGCGACGATGCCGCCGAGCGTCTCCAGCGCATCGGCCGCCTGCGTGCCTTCGCGCGACCAGGCGATGCGTACGCCGAGCGCGCGCCCGTCGCCCAGCGCGGTTTCGAACTGCTCCGGCAGGTGCGCGATGTTGATCACGATATCGCGCACGCCCGCAGCGGCCAGCGCCGCGATCTGCCACTCGATCAGCCGGCGGCCGCCGGCGCGCAGCAGTGGCTTGGGCGTATGGTCGGACAGTGGTCGCATGCGTTCGCCACGGCCGGCGGCGAAGATCAGCGCCTTCATCGAAATGTTTCGCGTCAGAAGGTGAAGCCGCTGCGCACGGCCACGCCTTCGAGTTCATCGAGCAGCAGCGCCAGCGGCTTGAACTGCGCGTAGCGCTGCGTGACGCCGCGCACGTAGCCGACGAAGCGCGGCGTGTCGGCCAGGTACTGCGGCTTGCCGTCGCGGTAGTTGATGCGGGCGAAGATGCCGAGCACCTTCAGGTGGCGCTGCAAGCCCATCCATTCGAACGCGCGATAGAACTCGCCGAAGTCGGCATCGACCGGCAGGCTAGCGCGGCGCGCACGCTCCCAGTAGCGGACCGTCCAGTCGATCACGCGCTCCTCGTCCCACGAGATGAAGGCGTCGCGCATCAGCGAGGCGATGTCGTAGGTGATCGGGCCGTGCACCGCGTCCTGAAAGTCGAGGATGCCGGGCGTGGGCGCCGAGATCATCAGGTTGCGCGGCATGTAGTCGCGATGCACGTAGACCGCCGGCTGCGCCAGCGCGCTGTCGATCAGCAGCCGCTCGGTCGCAGCCAGCACCGCCTTCTGGCGCTCGGTCAGCGTGTGATTCAGGTGGCGGCCCACGTACCAGTCGGGAAACAGCGCCAGCTCGCGCGCCAGCAGCGCCTCGTCGTAGGGCGGCAGCACGCCGGCACGGCTAGCAAGCTGCCACTGCACCAGCGCATCGATTGCCGCGCTGTACAGGCCGGCTGCGTTGGCCTCGTCGAGCACATGAAGATAGGTCTGCTGCCCGAGGTCGGTCAGCAGCAGGAAGCCCTGCGCGAGGTCCTGCGCCAGGATGCGCGGCGCGTTCAGACCGGCGCCGTGCAGCAGGTCCGCCACGCGAACGTAGGCGGCGCTGTCCTCGCGCTCGGGTGGCGCGTCCATCGCGATCAGCGTGCCGGCGCCGGCGTCGAGCCGGAAGTAGCGACGGAAGCTGGCATCGGCCGAGGCGGGGCGCAGCGTCTGCTCCCGCACCCCAAGCGCGGCGGGCAGCGTGCGAAGCCAGGTGCGCAGCGCGTTCAGGCGCGGGTCCGTGTGATCGGTCGCGGGCGTCATTGGCAAGACCGGGAAGGATGCGGGTCGGGACAGAAAGCGATCGGGGGAACCATCGGCCTCGCGCGGATGCGCCCGCTGCAAGGCGGCACAGTCAGCAGGCGATGCGCGGCCGGCCGCAGCCACGCGAAGGTTCGTTGCATGTGCCTACCTATAATGCCACGGCGCTTCCGTCATCGACCCTGCGTTCAATCGACCGATCCGACGCTTTTGCTGGCTTTGAACCCGGCACCACACTTCATGCCCTTATCGCCTCCGCCGCTGCAACCGGGCGAACGCTGCGCCATGCTTGTCGCAGGTCTGGCCCTTGTCGTGGCGGCCGGCGTGCCGGCGGCTTCGGCCCAGCCAGCGGTTACCAAGGCTGCCAGCGTGCAGGGTTCCGGCGTGGCGCTGCGGTCCGAGCGCGCGCTCGGCATCGGGCGCGCGCCCGACACCAAGCCGGCAGACAGCACCAGCTTTGCCCGCGCGCAAAAGATCGACTCCGATGGCGACGATCGCGTGGTGCTCGAAGGCAACGCCGAGGTGCGCGCCAATGGCAGCGTGCTGCGCGCCGATCGCATCATCTACACCCGCGGCACGGACACGATGGAGGCGGCCGGCAACGTTCGCGTGTTCCAGGACGGCGTGCTGTTCACCGGCCCGCAACTGCGCTGGCAGCTCGATGCCCAGACCGGCACCATGCCCGACGTGAAGTTCAGCTACGCGCCGCGCCAGGTGGGTGGAACGGCAGCGTTGCTTGAAGTGCTGGAGCCTGGCCGCAGCCGCTTCCACGATGCCGTCTACAGCAGTTGCACGCCGCCCGACATGGCGTGGTGGGTGCGCGCCGAGAAGCTCGATGTCGACCGCGACGAGCAGCTGGCCGAGGTGCGCAACGGCACGCTGTATTTCATGGACCTGCCGATCTTCGCCTCGCCGTATTTCCAGTTCCCCATCGGCGACCAGCGGCGCAGTGGCCTTTTGACACCCAACTTCGGTTTCAGCTCGCGCCTCGGGTTCGAGGCGACTGCTCCCTGGTACTGGAACATCGCGCCTAATCGTGATGCCACCGTCGCGCCGCGCCTGATGACGCAGCGCGGCCTGATGCTGCAGAACGAGTTCCGCTATCTGGAGCCAACGCTGCGCGGTCGCATCCAGTACGACGTGCTGCCCGAGGATCGCGCCACCGGGACGCGGCGCGACCTGATCTCCACCCAGCACGAATGGAACAACCGCGCCGGCCTGGCGGCCGGCCTCAACTACAACCGTGTATCCGACGACCGCTACTTCAGCGACTTCGGCGCCAATATCGTCGCCGCCAGCCAGTCGATCCTGCCGCAGGAAGGCTATCTGGCCTATAACCAGACCTACTACAACGCGGCGCTGCGCATCACGCGCAACCAGACGCTGCAGGACCCGCTGGCACCAGTCACCAAGCCCTACGAGCGGGTACCGCAGATCACCTTCAACGCGCTCGACACCAACTGGCGCGGCTTCGATGTCCGGCTGGCGGCCGAAGCCGTCCGCTTCACCCACCCGACGCTGGAAAAGGGCGACCGCCTGATCGTCAATCCCAGTGTTGCCTATCCGTGGATGGCGCCGGGCTGGTTCGTGATCCCCAAGGTGCAATGGCACGCCACGCGCTACGAACTCGACGACGCGCTGCGACCGGGCGCCGCATCGCCCACGCGCAGTCTGCCGATCGCCTCGCTGGACGCCGGGCTGATCTTCGACCGGGACACCACCTTGCTGGGCCGTGCGACCACGCAGACGCTGGAGCCGCGCCTGTTCTACACGTACATGCCCTACCGCGAGCAGAACAACCTGCCCAATTTCGACAGCGGTCTGGCGGACTTCAACTTCGCGCAGCTCTTCACCGAAAACCAGTTCGTGGGCGGCGACCGCATCGCCGAAGCCGACCAGCTCACCGCCGCGCTGGTGACGCGGCTGATTGATAGCGAGAGCGGTACCGAGCGTCTACGCGCTGCGATCGGTCAGCGGTTCTACAACACGCCGCAGCGGGTTGCGCTGCCCGATGGGTTGGGCGCGCGCACCGACCAGTCCTCGGACCTGCTGCTGGCGCTGTCGGGGCGGCTGTCGCGCAGCTGGATCACCGACGTGGCGGTCCAGCACTCGACGTTGCTCAACCAGGTGGTGCGGGCCAGCGTCGGCGTGCGCTACCAGCCGCGGCCGGCCTCGGTCTTGAGTCTGGCCTACCGGTACAAGATCAACGAGATCGAGCAATACGACATGGCCGTGCAGTGGCCGATCGCGTCGCGCTGGTACGGTGTGGGCCGGGCCAACTACTCGACCCGCGACCGCAGCTGGATCGAACTGCTCGGTGGCTTCGAGTACAAGGCCGACTGCTGGGCGGCGCGATTCGCGGTGCAGCGCTTCCTGAGCGCCACGAATACCTACACCAAGCAGGTGTTCTTTGCGATCGAGCTCAACGGCCTGGGGTCGGTCGGCGCGCCGCCCAACGAGGTGCTGCGGCGTAATATTCCCGGCTATCAGTCCATCAACCCGCCGCCTGCGCGGTCGGGCCGCTACGAAAACTACGAGTAGCTTTCCCTGGCGTCCGGCCTGACCGGGCGAGTTCAACATGACCCTGTCTTCCGTGCATCGCGCGGCGTCTTTGCTCCTTTGTGCGCTTCCGCTCCTCGTGGGAAGCCTGGCCCAGGCGCAGTCGCCGCGGACTGCGCCGCCGTCTGCCGCGGCAGCGCGTCTTCCCTCGTCGACCGCCGACGGGCGCTCGCTCGACCGCATCGTCGCGGTGGTCAACGATGAGGTCGTCACCTACAACGAGCTGATGGTGCGCGTGCGGATTGCCGAGCAGCAACTGCGGCGGCAAAAGATCGCGGCGCCGCCAGCCGACGTGCTGCGGCGGCAGGTGCTCGAGCGCGTGATCCTCGACCGCGCGCAGATCCAGCAGGCGCGCGAGAGTGGCGTGCGGGTCGACGATGCGACCGTGAACGCCACGATCGCCCGCATTGCCGAGCAGAACCAGCTTGAATTGCCGCAGTTCCGCGCACGGCTGGAGTCTGAGGGCGTGTCGTTCGCGCGCTTTCGCGAAGACGTGCGCGACGACATCCTGATGACGCGCCTGCGCGATCGCGAGGTCGACTCGCGGATCCAGATCACCGAGGCCGAGGTCGAGAACTTCCTGGCCGAGCAGGCGGGCGTGCAGGCGGGATCGATCGAATACAACATCGCCCAGATCCTGCTGCGCGTTCCCGACAACGCGACCACCGACCGGATCGAGCAGGTGCGTCGGCAGGCCGAGGACCTGGCTGCGCAGGCGCGCACCGGCGCCGACTTTGCGAAGCTCGCAGCCAGTTTCTCGGCCGCGCCTGAGGCGCTGTCCGGGGGTGAGTTGGGCTGGCGAAGCGCCGAGCGGCTGCCCACGCTGTTCGTCGATGCGATCAAGTCGCTGAAGCCCGGTCAGGTCGCGCCGGTGGTGCGCAGCCCCGGTGGCTTCCATGTGCTCAAGCTGGCCGGCAGCCGCAACGCGGTGGAGAGCCGGATCGCCAGCGGTCCGGTGCAGCAGACCCGCGCGCGCCACATTTTGCTGCGCGTGTCCGACCTGATGCCCGAGGCCGAGGTGCGGCGCCGGCTGACCGAATTGCGCGACCGCGCGATCAAGGGCGCGCAGGACTTCGGCTCGCTGGCGCGACTGCATTCGGTCGATGGCAGCAGCACGCGCGGCGGCGAGCTGGGCTGGCTGTATCCGGGTGACACGGTGCCCGAGTTCGAACGCGCGATGGACAAGCTCAAGCCCGGCGAGATCAGCGAGCCGGTGCAGTCGCCCTTCGGCTGGCACCTGATCCAGGTGATGGAGCGGCGCACCGACGAGTCGCCGGTCGAGCGCAACCGGATGGCGGCGCGACAGGCGCTGCGCGAGCGCAAGGCCGACGAGGTCTTCCAGGAGTGGCTGCGCCAGTTGCGCGACCGCACCTATGTCGAGCTGCGGCTCGACGATGCCTGACGCGGTGTCGGCGCGCAACGCCACGCGCCCGTGGCGCGCGCTTCGGCCATGACCCTGCCGATCGCACTGACCACCGGCGAGCCGGCCGGCATCGGCCCGGCGATCGCGCTGCGAGCGGTGGCTGCCGCCGCGGTACCGGTCGTGCTGATCGGTGATCGCTCGCTGCTGGCGGCCGCTGCCGATGCACTGCAGCTTCCGTGGCCACTGCCCAACGCCGAGGTGCTCCACGTGCCACTGCGCGCGCCGGTCGTGCCCGGCACGCTGGACGTACGCAACGCCCGCTACGTGCTCGAGCTGCTCGATCACGGCATCGACGGCTGTCTGGCCGGCCGCTTCGGCGCGCTGTGCACCGCGCCGCTGCAGAAGAGCGTGATCAACGATGCCGGCACGCCGTTTTCCGGCCACACCGAGTACCTGCAGCAGCGCGCCGGCGCGCCGCACGTGGTGATGCTGCTGGTCGGCGGCGGGCTGCGGGTCGCGCTGGCCACGACCCACCTGCCGCTGTCGGCGGTGCCGGCCGCCATCACCGGCGAATCGCTGGCGGCCACGCTGAACGTGATGCAGGCGGATCTCGTGCATCGGTTCGGGCTGACGCGACCGCGCATCGGCGTGGCCGGCCTCAACCCGCATGCCGGCGAGGGCGGACACCTGGGGCGCGAGGAGATCGAGGTGATCGGCCCGGCCATCTCAGCAGCACGCGAACGCGGCATCGATGCGCACGGGCCGCTGCCGGCTGACACGCTGTTCGTGCCGGCGCAACTGGCGCGTTTCGACGCGGTGCTGGCGATGTTCCACGACCAGGGACTGCCGGTGCTCAAGCACGCCAGCTTTGGCCACGGGGTGAACGTCACGCTCGGCCTGCCGTTCGTGCGTACCTCGGTCGATCACGGCACCGCGCTCGATCTGGCCGCGCAGGATGCGGGACGTGCCGATGCCGGCAGCATGCAGGCAGCGCTGGCGCTGGCGGCCGAGCTTGCCGGCGCGCGCTGATGCTGGGCCACCGGGCGCGCAAGCGCTTCTCGCAGAACTTCCTGCACGATGCGCACTACATCGAGCGCATCGTCGGCGCGGTTGCACCGCAGCCTGGTGATCGCATTGTCGAAATCGGCCCCGGGCTGGCGGCGCTCACCGAGCCCCTGCTGAAGCGCGCCGGCCATCTGACCGCGGTCGAGATCGACCGCGATCTGGCAGCACGGCTGCGCGAGCGCTTCAGCGCCGAACAACTGACGCTGGTCGAGGCCGACGCGCTGGACTTCGACTGGCCAGCATTCGCCGCTGCCGACCCACGGCCGTTGCGGATCGTCGGCAACCTGCCGTATCACATCTCCACGCCGCTGCTGTTCGCGCTGCTGCCGATCGCCGCGCGCGTGCGCGATCAGCACTTCATGCTGCAGAAGGAGGTGGTCGATCGCATGGCCGCCGCCGCGGGCAGCAGCGACTACGGCCGGCTCAGCGTGATGCTGCAGTGGCGCTACCAGGTCACGCGGCTGTTCGTGGTGCCGGCCGGTGCGTTTTCGCCGCCGCCGCAGGTGCAGTCGGCGATCGTCCGGCTGGTGCCGCATCCCGTCAGCGCACTGGCGCCGGTGGATGCGGCGCGCTTCGCGCAGGTGGTCAGCGCCGCCTTCGGTCAGCGCCGCAAGACGCTGCGCAATGCGCTGTCCCCGCTGCTCGACGAGGCTGCGATCCGCGCCGCCGATGTCGACCCGCAGGCGCGGGCCGAGACGCTCGATGTCGCGGCGTTTGTTCGGCTGGCGCAGCAGCCTCCCGGTGGCTGAACCAGTGGCCGGAAGTGCAGCCGGAAGTGTGGCTGAAAGGGTGGCCTGAGGCCGCTGCCCGAGCCGGTCTTCAAGAGCGCCTGTCGCCGCCCTCGGTCCGTCAGCGTGGCGGTACGGGCGCCGCCGGCGTCGATCCCTTGGCCAGTCCGAACTGCCACAGCAGGAAGGCCAGCACATCGGCGCGTTCGGCCTGACGCTGCGCCTTGGTGTCGCCGATGCCGTGGCCCGCCTGCCAGTCCAGCCGCAGCAGCACCGGACGCGCATCACGTACACCGGCACTTGCTGCCTGGAATCGTGCCGCCGCCTTGGTGCTCTGCCAGACCTCGACCCGCGGGTCATTCACACCATGGGTCAGCAGCACCGCCGGATAACGGACACCGTCCTTGATCTGGTGGTAGGTGCTCATCGCCAGCAGCGCGCGAAAGCCGCTCTCGGTCTTGTGGGTGCCGAATTCCGGGATGTTGGGCAGACCATTGGGGGTCAGTTCGGCGCGCACCGCATCGAGCACGCCCACCGCCGGGATCGCCGCCGCGAACAGGTCGGGCCGCTCCGTGATCGCGCGGCCGATCAGGATGCCGCCGGCGCTGCCGCCCCAGATGCCCAGGCGGGCCGGCGACGTGTACTTCTGCGCCACCAGGTACTCGGCGGTGGCGATGAAGTCCTTCCACGTGTTGGGCTTGGTCTGCTGGAAGCCGCCCTTGTACCACTCCTGTCCGAAGGCGCCCGAGCCGCGCGGGTTGGCCACTGCGAACACGCCGCCGCGCTCCAGCCAGGCCAGCCGCCACGCCGAGAACCAGGGCTCCTCGGTGATGCCGTAGCTGGCGTAGCCCCACAGCAGCGTCGGGTTGCTGCCGTCGAGCTTGAGCCCTTTCTTGTGGATGATCGACAGCGGCACGCGGGCGCCGTCGTGGCTCGGCACCAGCACCTCGGTGCTCACGTAGCCCGTTGGTGCGTCGTACTTGCCCTGGGGCTGCAACTGGGTATTAACGATCTTGCCGACATCGGCCGCATAAATCTGCGTGCCACGCGTCCAGCTCTGCAGTGACAGCAGGACGCCGGGGATGCGCGGATCGGCGCCGCCCAGGTACGCGCTGCCCTCGACCGGCAGCTTGAGGGTCTGCGCCGTGGGCGCACCGCGCAGCGGCAGGCGCAGCACCCGCGTGACCGCGCCGTCTCGGCGCGTCAGGTACAGCGCGTCAGCAGCGCGCGACATGCCGGTCAGCACGCCGTCGCCCTGCGCGATGACCTCGCGCGCGCCGTCCAGACCGCGCGCCACGCTGCCTTCGAGCAGCCGGAACCGCGACGCATCCTTGTGCGTGAGCGCGAACAGACGCTCGCCGTCGAACTCGACCCCGGTGACTGCATCGGCCTGAGAGATCAGTCGCCGCCATTGCGCCTTGCCCGCCACCGCATCGGCCAGCGGTGCGATGTAGAGCGACAGTTCACGGTCCGTGCCGTGATAGACCAAGCCGGCAGCCCAGCGCGTGCCGTGGATTGGCGTCACGAATGGGAAATCCTGGGCCGGGTTGATGCCCAACGCCTTGTCGGTCGAGTCCATCGCCACCGGCGCGCGGTCGGCGTCGCCATCGAGTCGCAGGAACAGGCTGCGCACGTTCTGGAAGCGCTCGATCGGCGCCATGCCCGGCTTCATTTCCTGCAGCCGCATGAAGAACAGGCCGCTGTCGTCTTCCAGCCAGGCCACGCCGCCGTACTGCGCACGCGTGACCGGGCCGAGCACGCGCTTGCCGGTGGTGGCATCCATCACGAACAGGCTGGCATCCTCGGATCCGCCCGCGGACAGGCCGTAGGCGACATAGCGGCCGGTCGCCGAAGGCACGAACCAGTTGATCGCATGCGGCTGGCCGGTCAGGTTGTACAACTGCTCGGGATCGACCAGCAGTCGTTCCTTGCCCTTCAGGCCCTGCCGCACATACAGCTTGAACTGGTCGTCGGTCGCACCGCGCTGCTCGTAGAAGTAAAGATTGCCGGGGCGGCGTTCCACGCCGCTGACGCGCGCGGTGACCGCATCGTCGTACATGCGGATACGCTTTAGAAGCTCGGCGCGCCCCGGAATGGCGTCGAGCATGGCCCGGGCGTAGTTGCCCTGGGCCCTCATCCACGCCTCAACCTTCGGATCCTTGACCTCCTCCAGCGCCCGATACGGGTCGGGTACGACGGTGCCGAAGTACGTATCGCTGACCGTACCGGCCGGAAACGCCGGCGGCGGCTCGATGCTCAGCGCCTGGGCGGCGCTGGTGGTCAACACTGCGGCCACGGCCGCCAGGGTCTGCAAAGCACGCATGGGGTTTCCCTATCGTTAGTGCGACGTCTGGATCAGTTCGATCTTGTAGCCGTCCGGGTCCTGCACGAAGGCGATGACGGTGCTGCCACCCTTGACCGGGCCAGCCTCGCGCGTGACTGCGCCGCCGGCCGCCTTGATGCGCTCGCAGGCCGCGTAGGCGTCGTCGACAGCAATGGCGATGTGACCGAAAGCACCGCCCATGTCGTACTGCGAGACACCGTGGTTGTAGGTCAGTTCAAGCACTGCGCCCTGCTTTTCGTCACCGTAGCCTACGAAGGCGAGCGAATACTTCTGCTCGGGCCTGTCGGTGGTGCGCAGCAGTTGCATCCCCATCACCTGGGTGTAGAAGTCGATCGACCGTTGCAGGTCGCCGACGCGCAGCATCGTGTGGAGGATTCGCATGGATGGATCCGGAGGATGGAAAGACAGGCGGCACGATAGCGCCGTGCTGCCGCCCGGCAAGCAGGATGCGACGGAATGCGGGTGCCGGGGGATGGACGACGGGCGTCAGCCCAGCGCCGACAGGTCAACGCCGCGGATCTGCTCGCGGGCTTCCTCGAAACCCGGCAGCAGTTCGGCCACCGTATTCCAGAAGCGCGGGCCGTGGTTCATTTCCTTCAGGTGCGCCAGTTCGTGCGCGACCACGTAGTCGATCACCGGCAGCGCGAAGTGGATCAGCCGCCAGTTCAGGCGGATGCGGCCATCGTGCGTGCACGAGCCCCACTGGGTACGCGCCGACGACAGCGACAGTCCGGCCGGCTTGGCATCCATCCGCGCGGCCAGCAGCGCCAGCCGCTCGCCCAGCAGCCGCCGTGCTTCGCCCTGCAGCCAGGCTTGCACGCTGTCGCGTATCTGCGCCTCCAGCGCCTGGGCGGGCAGGGCAACGTGCAATTCGACGGGCGCGATGGCGCTGTGAGTCGCGGCATCGGCGGCCACCGCGGAGGTTGCCGCGGCGGGCCGATGCAGCGCCGTGGCCTGCGCCTCGGGACGCAACCTGAGCGTGAGTGTGCTGCCGAGGTAGGGCAGCGAGCCACCGCAGGCCCAGCGGATCTGCGGCAGCTTGTGGCGCGCCTTGTAGTCCTGCCACTGTGACAATTTGCGCCGGATCCAGCGCTCCTTCTCGATCAGCGCCGCCTCGATGTCGCGCAGCGACACCCAGCGCGGCGCGCTGACGGTCAGGCCGCGGTCGTCGATCTGGAAGCCGATCGTGCGGCGCCGTGCGCGGCGCAACTGATAGCAGGTGGGCTCGCCCGCCAGGACGACCTGACGGCTGCGCTCGCCACCGGGCGCATCGGGCGTGGCCGACTGGGACGGCGGCGCGGTCTCCGGCGCTGTCTCCTCGAAGAACAGCGACAGGGCGAGCTGGCGGACGTCGAGCTTGGCGGTCGGGTTCAATGCGCAGGTGCGACGGTTGGACGCCGTGGAGACGGGCCGGGCAGGGCTGATTCGGCGCAGCGCGGAGTGTGCCTGATAAGTGGCATGTACGGCGCGTGGTGAAGCCGATTCGTGGCGCGAGCGCAGCATCCGGTGCCGCGGCGTGCTCGCGCTACAACATCTTGGGGGTCTTCAGGCCTCGTGGCCGCTGCGCGCCGCATGGGGCGCGCTGTAGCGATGGGGCGCCAGTCGACGCATCTCGGCCTCGATCCAGTCCTCGACCTCGGCAGCCAGCCGGTCCGCACTCTTGCCGGCGCTGTCGATGGGCTTGCCGATGCTGACCAGGATCTCGCCGGGCCGCCGGATCATCACGCCGCGAGGCCAGACCTCGCCCGAGGTGACCGCGATCGGCAGCACCGGCGTGCCGGTGCGCACCGCCAGCCGCGCGCCGCCGCTCTTGTAGCGACGGGTCGAACCGGGCGCGGTGCGCGTGCCTTCGGGGAAAATCACGATCCACCAGCCGTCGCGCAGATGCTCGGCGCCCTGGCTGACCACCTGCTCGAACGCATCCTGGCCGCGCGAGCGGTCGATGTTGATCATGCCGATCGAGGCCAGGCCCCAGCCGAAGAACGGGATCAGGTGCAGCTCGCGCTTGTAGACGAAGCTGAGCCGGCGCGGCATCACGCTTGGCAGCCAGAACGTCTCCCAGGTCGACTGGTGCTTGGGCAGCACGATGACCGGGCCATCGGGCAGGTTCTCCCAGCCCTGCACGCGCCAGGTCACGCCGCACAGCCTGCGCGCCAGGCCGATCGCGATGCGGGTCCAGATCGCGCACAACTGGTAGCGCAGTACCGGCGTGCCGATCCAGCCGGCCAGCACCACGAATGCCCAGGGCACCGTGATGACGGTCATCACCAGCAGGTACAGCAGTGCGCGCAGCCGGAACATCGCACCTGGGCCCGGCTCAGCCCGCCGCCAGCAGCGACAGGTCGGCCACGCGGTTCATCTGCGCCTGCAACGCCGCCAGCAGCGCGAGCCGATTGCCGCGCAGGCGCGCATCGTCGACGTTGACCATCACGTCGTCGAAGAAGCGGTCCACCGGCAGCTTCAGCGGCGCCAGCGCGCTCAGCATCGCGGTGTAGTCGCCGGCGGCAAAGTGGCGATCGGCTTCAGGGTGTACGCGTGCGAACGCGGCGGCCAGATCTTTTTCCGCCGGCTCGAACAGCAAGGCCGGGTCGACCGCGGTCGGCACGGTCTCGGCCTTCTTCAGGATGTTGCCGATGCGTTTGTTGGCGGCCGACAGGCTGGCCGCCTCGGGCAGCGCGGCAAACGAGCGCACCGCCGCCAGCCGCGGCATCACGTCGTTGATCGCCTGCGGCCGCAGGCTGACCACGGCCTCGATCTCATTGGTTCCGTAGCCCTGCTCGCGCAGCAGTCCGCGCAGGCGGTCGAACAGGAAGTTTTCGAGGTCGGCGCGCGGATCGGTGAAGCCCTTGACGTCGCCGAACGCCGCCACGGCCAGCGCCAGCAGCCGGTCCAGCGGTAGCGCCAGCCGGCCTTCGATCAGCATCCGCAGCACGCCCAGCGCATGGCGGCGCAGCGCGAACGGGTCCTTGTCGCCGGTGGGCAGCTGGCCGATGCCGAACAGGCCGACCAGCGTTTCCAGCTTGTCGGCCAGCGCCACGCAGGTGCCGGTGGGACTGGCAGGCAGCGCATCGCCGGCGAAGCGCGGCCGGTAGTGCTCCTCGATGGCCGCCGATACGTCCGCCGGCTCGATGTCGTGGCGTGCGTAGTAGGTTCCCATCGTGCCCTGCAGCTCGGGGAACTCGCCCACCATCAGCGTGCGCAGGTCGGCCTTGGCCAGCCGCGCGGCGCGCTCCACATGGGTTGGATCGACGCCCAGTGCCTTGGCGATCTCGACCGCGATGCCGGTGATGCGCTCGACACGCTCGAGCTGCGAGCCGAGGCGGTTGTGATAGACCACGCTCGCCAGACCGGGAATGCGCGAGGCCAGCGAATGGCGGCGGTCCTGGTCGAAGAAGAAGCGCGCATCGGCCAGCCGCGCCCGTACCACGCGCGCATTGCCGCCGACGATGGCGCTGGCATCGGCGGTCTCGATGTGCGAGACCAGCAGGAAGCGGTTCAGCAGCCGGCCGGTCGCGCTTTTCAGCGCGAAGTACTTCTGGTTCTGCTGCATGGTCAGGATCAGGCACTCGGGCGGCACGTCGAGGAACGCCTCCTCGAACTCCGACTCGTAGACCACCGGCCATTCGACCAGTGCGGTCACTTCCTCCAGCAGGTCGGTCGGCATCAGCGCCTGCGCGCTGCGCTGCGCGGCGGCCGCGGTCACCAGCTCGGCGATGCGTTGCTGGCGCGCGTCGAACGAGACGATGACCTTGGCGTCGTCACGCATCTGCTGCGCATAGCCGTCAGCCGAGCCGATCGCGAGTTCGCCCGGCGCATGGAAGCGGTGGCCAAAGGTGCGGTTACCGGAGGTCAGCCCAAGTGCGCTCACCGGAACCACGTGGCTTCCGTGCAGCGCCACCAGCCGGTGGGCCGGCCGCGCAAACTGCACGGTCGTGTGGCCATCGGCGAGCTGGTAGCTCATCATCTTGGGGATCGGCAGTCGCGCCAGCGCCTCGTCGAGCGCGGCCTGCAGGCCCGCCTGCAGCGCACTGCCGGCGGCCACGCCGGTCAGGAACATCGCCTCGGTCTTGCCGTCTTGTTCCAGCACCAGCCGGTCGGCGCCGGTGGTTGCGTCAGCGTCATCGGCGGGCCCCGGCCAGCGATCGGCCAGCGCCTCGCGACCGATCGATGCCAGCTTCTTGCGCAGCGCGGGCGTCGGCTTGCCGGCGTCGTCGAGCGCGACCGCGCGCGGCATCAGCTTCTGACGGAACGGCTGGTCCGGTGCGGCAGCGCGCACCTGGCTGATGTGCACGGCGAGCCGGCGCGGCGCACCGTAGGCGGTGGTCTGCGATGACGGCTCCAGCAGTTCGCGTGCGCGCAGGCCCTTGTCGATGCCGGCCGCGAACGCGTCCGATAGCGCGCGCAGTGCCTTCGGCGGCAGCTCTTCGGTATTCAGTTCGATCAACAGCGAGGCAATCATCACGCGGCCTCCTGTCGGCTGGCCGCATCGAGCATCGGAAAGCCCAGCCGCTCGCGCGATGCGTAGTAGCTCTGGGCGATGGTGCGCGACAGGTTTCGGATGCGGCCGATGTAGGCGGCGCGCTCGGTCACGCTGATGGCGCCGCGTGCATCGAGCAGATTGAACGTGTGCGCGCACTTGAGCACCATCTCGTAGGCCGGCAGCGCCAGCTCGGCGGCCATCAGCCGCTTGGCCTCCGACTCGTAGGCGTTGAACTGCGTGAGCAGCAGCGCCGGGTCGGCCGCCTCGAAGTTGTAGCGGCTCTGCTCGACTTCGTTCTGGTGGAACACGTCGCGATAGGTCAGCACCTTCTCCACGCCGCGGTCCTGCCAGCGCGTGTAGACGAGGTCGAACACGTTGTCGATGTCCTGCAGGTACATCGTCAGCCGCTCCAGCCCATACGTGATCTCGCCGGTGGTCGGCTTGCATTCGATTCCGCCGACCTGCTGGAAGTAGGTGAACTGCGTGATCTCCATGCCGTTCATCCACACTTCCCAGCCCAGACCCCAGGCGCCCAGCGTCGGGTTCTCCCAGTTGTCCTCGACGAAACGGATGTCATTGCGCAGCGTGTCGATGCCCAGCGCGCGCAGCGAGCCGAGATACAGGTCGAGAATGTCGGGCGGCGACGGCTTCAGCACCACCTGAAACTGGTGGTGCTGATGCAGCCGGTTCGGGTTCTCGCCGTAGCGCGCGTCCTTGGGCCGGCGCGACGGTTGCACATAGGCGGCGCGCCACGGCTCGGGGCCGATCGCGCGCAGGAAGGTGGCCGTGTGCGACGTGCCGGCGCCGACTTCGAGGTCGATCGGCTGCAGCAGCGCGCAGCCCTGCTGGTTCCAATAGGCCTGCAGGCGCAGGATGACTTCCTGGAATGTGATCATCGGAGTCGCGGCGGAGATGGGTCGGCCCACTGAAGGCCGACAAAGCCCACGATTGTACGGGCCGGTCCGCGCTGATCCGTGCGAACGAATGCGCGCGTGCAGGCTATCGGCGCCGACCGGCCAGCGCCGCCGCGGCCAGCAGCAGCGCGGTGGCGATCAGCATCGGTACGTTGCCCCAGCGCACGTAGGGCGTGACACCGGCATGGCCGCGCACCTCGACGTCGAGTGCGCCGGCGGTCAGGTAGGGCAGAGCGGCACGCACGCGGCCGTCGGCATCGATCACCGCGGTCGCGCCGGTATTGGTCGCGCGCAGCATTGGCCGTGCAGTCTCCAGCGCGCGCAGGCGCGCGATCTGCAGGTGCTGATCGAGCGCGATCGAGCCATCGAACCAGGCCAGGTTGCTGATGTTCAGCAACAGCGTGGGCGCGCGCGCAGGCACGTCCCAGGCGCGGATGATCTCGGCGCCGAACAGGTCCTCGTAGCAGATGTTGACCGCGATCCGCTGGCCCGCCAGGTCCATCGGTCCCTGATACGGCGCGCCGCGCTGCTGGTCGCCCAGCGGCATCTGCATCAGGTCGACGAACCAGCGAAAGCCCCAGGGGATGAACTCGCCGAAGGGCACCAGATGGCGCTTGCTGTAGCGCTGCAGCGGCGCGCCGTCGGCGCTCAGGCCCACCGCGCTGTTGTAGTAGGCGCCGGCCGGCTGCTCGATGAAGGTGCCGAACACCAGCGCGGTGCGCTGCGTGCGCGTCAGATCGAGCAGGCGTTGCGTGATCTCGTCGGGCAACTGGTTCAGCGTGACCGGGAACACCGACTCGGGCAGCACCGCGAGGTCGACCCTCGGACCGTCGAGCAGCCGCAGGTGGGTGTCGATTGCGCGTTGCATGCCGTCGCCGCCGAACTTCAGGTCCTGCGGCACATTGCCCTGCACCAGTCGTACCTTGATCGGCATGCCCTCGGGCAGGCTCCACGCGTGACCACGCAGCGCCGCACCGCTGGCGACGATAACGACCGCGATCGCCGCCGCCACCATGCCGGTGCGCGGTCCGATCTGGCGTGCGTAGGCCAGTAGCGACAGCGCTCCGGCCAGCCAGGCCGCCAGCAAGGCCAGCCCGTACACGCCGACCAGCGCCGCGTATCCGGCCAGCGGGCCGTCGGCATGCGCGTAGCCGCTCGCGACCCAAGGAAAACCGGTGAACAACGTGCCGCGCAGCCATTCGCTGCCGGCCCAGGCCGCCGGCAGCGCCATCAGTGCCATCGCCGCAGGCTGCGACGCGAACCGGCGTGCCAGTGCCAGCGCCAGCGCCGGAAAGAGCGCCAGGTAGGCGCAGAAGGCTGCCGTGGCCGCGCCGGCCATCCACGCCGGCATGCCGCCGTAGCGGTGCATGCTGATGAACACCCAGGACACGCCGAGTCCGAACCAGCCGGCACCGAACGCAAAGCCCAGCAGCGCGGCGCGGCGGGCCGACGGCGCATGCAGCGCCAGCGCGAACAGACCCGCCAGCGCGGCGACCTGCAGCGCCGGCAGATTCCACGGCGCGAACGACAGCGCGTGCAGCAGCCCGAGACCGGCGGCCAGCAGCGCACCGGGCAACGGTCCGATGTGAGCGAATGCGGCGGACCGGGTCAACGGCAGCCTGTTCAGCGCGGCGCGGCCGGCGGGCTGCCCGCGGCGGCATCCGCATCGGTTGCGTCAACGGCGCCGAATTCCTCTGCGGCGCTGCGCGACAGTCGCGTCACCAGCAGCAGATGGACCTGACGCGCATCGGCGCGCAGCACCTCGAAGCGCAGGTCGCCGGTTTCGACAACATCGCCCCGGTGCGGCATGCGTCCCAGTTCGTCGGTGACGAAGCCACCGATGGTGTCGGCGCGGTCGTCGGCAAACGCGGTGCCGAAGGCGGCGTTGAAGTCTGCGATCTCGGTCAGCGCCTTGACCCGGTAGCGACCGTCCTTGTCGGCAACGATGTTGCCGGTGCTTTCGTCCTCGTCGTACTCGTCCTCGATGTCGCCAACGATCTGCTCGAGCACATCTTCGATCGTGATCAGGCCGGCCACGCTTCCGTATTCGTCGACCACCATCGCCATGTGGTTCCGATTGCCGCGGAACTCGCGCAGCAGCACGTTCAGCGGTTTGGATTCGGGGATGAAGACCGCCGGGCGCAGCATGCTGCGCGGGTCGAACTGCGGCTGCGCGTAGAAGCGCAGCAGATCCTTGGCCAGCAGGATGCCGATCACGTGATCGGTGTCGCCCTCGATCACCGGGAACCGCGAGTGGCCCGAGGCCATCACGCTCGGAATCCAGGCGCTGACGGGCTCGGCGATATCGAGCACGAACATCTGCGTGCGGGGCACCATCAGGTCGCCGGCACGCAGCTCCGATACCTGCAACACGCCCTCGATCATCGACAGCGCATCGGCGTCGAGCAGATGGCGGTCGTGGGCTTCGGACAGGACCTGCAGCAGATCGTCCCGGTTCTCGGGCTCGCGCAGGATGAACGCCGACAGGCGTTCGAGAAGAGACTTGGACGGGGAAGCGGGCACGATGCGCCCGCGCGTAGGTTCAGCCATTACGTCGGGCGGCGCGAACAGATGCCGCCCTGCTGTGGAACATGGCGCAAGGATACCGGAGCCGGTCGGTGGCACGATGACACGCGTGCCCGGCCGCCCGGCCGTGGCGCGTCAGTGTCGAAATCCGCGAGGCGACGGATCGCGGCGAGTCGACGTCGACATCGACTTCGCCTGCGGCACGTAGGGGTCCGGATAGCCGAGTGCCGCCAGAACCTTCACCTCAAGCCGCTCCATGCGCGTTGCCTCGGCCTCGGTCTCATGTTCGTGACCCTGCGCGTGCAGCGCGCCGTGCACGACCAGATGCGCCAGGTGCGCGCGCCAGCGCTTGCCCTGGGCCCGCGCCTCGCGCGCGATCACCGGCACGCAGAGCACGATGTCTGCTTCAACCGGGGCGCGTGCGTAGTCGAAGGTCAGCACGTTGGTTGCATAGTCGCGACCGCGAAAGTCGCGGTTCAGGCGCCGCCCTTCGCGCGCATCGACGAAGCGCAGCGTGAGCCGTGCATCGCCTCGCAGCGCGGCGCGCAGCCAGCGCCGCAGCGTGCTGTCGGCCGGCAGCGGCTCGGCGGCGCGGGCAAAGCGCTCGCGCCCCTGCACCGACAGCGAAAGCCGCGACGCCGCGCGTCGGGTGCGCTGCGCGCTCGGGGATGTGCCGCTGCGGCTGCCCGAGGTCTTCATGCGTCGCTGCGGCGCATGCCTCGCGTGCCGCGGGGGGCGGGCGGTTCGGCCTGCTCGGCGGCCTCGTAGGCCTCGACGATGCGCGCCACCAGCGGATGGCGGACCACGTCGGCGGCGGTGAAGTAGGTGAACGAGATGCCGCGCACGGCGTTCAGGATGTGCTGCGCCTCGATCAGACCGCTCGAATGACCGCGCGGCAGATCGATCTGCGTGACGTCGCCGGTCACGACCGCCTTCGAGCCGAAGCCGATCCGCGTCAGGAACATCTTCATCTGCTCGGGCGTGGTGTTCTGCGCCTCGTCGAGAATCACGAACGCCTGATTGAGCGTGCGGCCGCGCATGTAGGCCAGCGGCGCGATTTCGATCGTCTGCCGCTCCAGAAGACGCTGCGTCTTCTCGAAGCCCATCAGGTCGAACAGCGCGTCGTACAGCGGCCGCAGGTACGGATCGACCTTCTGCGACAGGTCGCCCGGCAGGAAGCCGAGCCGTTCACCCGCTTCCACCGCGGGGCGTGTCAGCACGATGCGTTTGACCACGTCGCGCTCCAGCGCGTCGACCGCGCAGGCCACCGCCAGGTAGGTCTTGCCGGTGCCGGCCGGCCCGATGCCGAAGGTGATGTCGTGCGCCAGAATGGCCTGGATGTAATCGCGCTGGCGCGGTGTACGCCCATGCAGGTCGCGCCGGCGCGTATGAAGTTCCGGTAGCGGCTCGCCGGCGCTGGCCGCAACTGCCGGAGTTTCGCCGCGACGGCGCTCGACGAAGTAGAGCTGGATGTCATCGACCGAGATCGGCCGATGCGCGCGCCCCAGAAAGTGCTCTATCACCTCGATCGCCTGCTGCGCGCGCGCCGCTGAACCTTCGATGTTGAACTGATGGCCGCGACGCCGGATCGATACCTCCAGCTCGGTCTCGATCTGGCGCAGGTTGTCGTCGAGCGCGCCGGTCAGGTTGGCCAGCTGCACGTTGTCGGCATCGGCCGACCACGACAGCACCTTGGCCGCGGGGCGTTTGCTGCTCATGCCGGCTGCACGGGCGCGTGTGCGCCGTCGGTGACCACCGCACCGCGCAGGCTGTGCGCGTAGGCCTCGACGATCGTCACGTCGATCATCTGGCCGATCAGGCGCGAGGCGTTGGGCCCACCCGGAAAGTTGACGATCCGGTTGTTGCCGGTGCGGCCCATCAGGTCGGCCGCATCCTTGCGCGACGGCCCTTCCACCAGCACGCGCTGCACGCTGCCGACCATCTCCTGGCTGAAGCGGCGCTGATGCGATTCGATCTGCGCTTGCAGCCGCTGCAGCCGCGCCAGCTTGACCGAGGCCGGCGTGTCGTCGGCCAGATCGGCGGCCGGCGTGCCGGGCCGCCGGCTGTAGATGAAGCTGAAGCTGGCATCGAAGTCCAGGTCGACCACGAGCTGCATCGTGCGCTCGAAGTCGTCGTCGGTCTCACCCGGAAAGCCGACGATGAAGTCG
>CAZTUT010000027.1:24666-25966 GCA_964616395.1 uncultured Burkholderiaceae bacterium | reverse complement strand
TCGGGCGGCCGGGCCGAGTCGATCCTGATGTCGCTGCCGCCGATCGTGAACTGGAAGTACGACTGGCATCCGGAACCCGGCTCGCCGGAGGCGCGGCTGTACACCGACTTCCTGCGGCCGCGCGAGTGGGCGTGAGCCTGGCGGCACCGCGGCAGACATGCCTGGCATGAGCGCCGCTCGCGGCGCAGTCGGGCTGCTGGGCGGCAGCTTCGATCCGATCCACGTCGGACACCTGCAACTGGCGCGCGATGCGCGCGACCACCTCGGACTTGCGGAAGTTCGGCTGATGCCCGCCGGCCAACCATGGCAGAAGGGCCGCCTGACCGATGCCGCCGCGCGTGCCGAGATGGTGGCGCGTGCCATCGCCGGCGAGCCGCGGCTCGTGCTTGATCGCCGCGAGATCGCGCGTGCCGGCCCCAGCTACACGATCGACACACTGCGCGAACTGCGCGCCGAGTTCGGCCCGCAGCAGCCGCTGGTGCTGGTCATCGGCAGCGATCAGTTTGCCCGCCTCGACACCTGGCGCGACTGGCAGCACCTGCTCGACTTTGCGCACATCGCGATCGCGCAGCGCGCCAGCGATACGGCGGCGCGGGCGGTACCTGCCCCCGGCGAGGCGCAACCGGTTGCGTCTGCCGCCACGCCCTCGCATTCGGTGGCCGCATGGCGCCATACGCATCGCGGTGAAGTGGCCGACATCGCGCTCGCGCCAGCCGGCCGCGTGATCGACCTGCCGATGACGCCGGTGGCAGCGTCGGCCACCGAGATCCGCGCACTGCTGTCGCAGCCGACCGGCGGCGACCGCAGCACCGACGCAGCGCGCGAGCGCAGGCTCGCCGCGCTGCTTCCCGCCCCGGTGCTGCTCTATATTCGGCAATCGGGCCTGTACTGCCCCCTCCCCTGACTCCCCGGAAAGCTGCCCACGGATGGATCTGCAAAAGCTGCAACGCCTCGTTGTCGACGCGCTCGAAGACGTCAAGGCCCAGGACATCAAGGTCTTCAACACCATCGGCCAGTCCGACATGTTCGACCGCGTGATCGTCGCCAGTGGCACCTCGAACCGCCAGACCCGCGCGCTCGCCTGGAGCGTGGCCGAGAAGGTCAAGCAGGCCGGCGGCCATGTGGTGAGTGTGGAGGGCACCGACCCCGGCGAATGGGTGCTGGTCGACCTCGGCGACATCATCGTCCACATCATGCAACCGGCGATCCGCCAGTACTACGAGATCGAGGACATGTGGGGCTCGAAGCCGGTGCGCCTGCGGCAGAGCACCACGCCGCAGCGCAAGATGGCCGAGGCCTC
>CAZTUT010000027.1:0-24566 GCA_964616395.1 uncultured Burkholderiaceae bacterium | reverse complement strand
GCGAAACCCGCGGTTGCCAAGGCAGCGAAGAAGCAGGCGCCCGCGGTCGCCGAGGTCAAGCGCAAGCGCCCCGCGAAGGTCGCCAGCAAACCAGCCGCCAAGGCGGCGAAGAAGGTCGCAACGAAGGCTGCCAAGAAGACCGCAGCCAAGTCCCCGAAGCCGGTTGCGGCAAAGGCCGCGAAGAAAACCGTCAAGAAGGTTGCGGCAAAAGCTGTGAAGAAGACCGCCACCAAGGCGGTGGCGAAGCCAGCGAAGCCGGTCTCGGCGAAGAAGGTGCCAGCGAAGAAGGTCCCGGCGAAAAAGGGACCCGCCAAGACGGCGCCCCGCGCCAGCGCCAAGGCTGTCGCCAAGCCTGCCGCCAAGGCCGCCAAGCGACCGACCCGCAGCGCGACGGGCCGTTGAGCGCGACCGCGGGCTGCGCGCCACGGCGATGAAGATCCAGATCGTGGCCGTGGGCCAGCGCCAGCCGGCGTGGGCCGATCAGGCGGTCGCCGATTTCCTCAACCGTTTTCCGTCCGACTTCGCGGTCACGCTGCGCGAGGTGCGGCCCGAGTCGCGCGCGAGCGGTGCGCCCGTCGAGCGCATGCTGGCGGCCGAAGCGCAGCGGCTGCGCGCCGCGATCCCGGCCGGGCATTTAATCGTGGCGCTGGACGAGCGCGGCAAGGACTGGACCAGCACTCAGCTCGCGCAAGCGCTCGGCCAGTGGCGCGATGGCGCCGAGTCCGTGAGCTTCATCATCGGCGGCCCCGACGGACTGGCAGCCGACCTCAAGCGCGATGCGCGCCTGCTGCTGCGCCTGTCGTCGATGACCTTGCCGCACGCGCTGGCGCGGGTGGTGCTGGCGGAGCAGCTCTACCGCGCGTGGTCGCTGCTGGCTGGCCACCCGTACCACCGCGCCTGAGCAACCGCCTGCCGCACGCTGCACCCGTTGCCCGATCGAGCCTGAACCGCGCATGACCGACATCTATCTCGCCTCGCGCAGTCCGCGCCGCCAGGAACTGCTGCGGCAGATCGGCGTGCGCTTCGAGCCGCTGGCCGGCCGCGCCGACGTAGGCGATGCGATCGACATCGACGAGCGCCAGCTTGCCGGCGAGACCGCGGCCACGCATGTCGAGCGGCTGGCGCACGACAAGGCCCGCAATGGCGCCCGACTGGTGGCGCGGCTCGGTCTGCCGCCGCGCCCGGTGCTGGCGGCCGATACCGTGGTCATCCGCGACGGCGAGATCCTCGGCAAGCCGGCCAATGCCGAGGAGGCGCGCCGCTTCCTGAGGCGCCTCTCGGGCCGCGCGCACGAGGTACGCACCGCGATCGCGCTGGCGCTGCCCGACCGCGCATCGGCGCAGGTGCTGCAAGCAACCTCGATATCAACGGTGACGTTCCGACCGCTGTCCGACGATGAGATCGAACGCTACGTGGCCAGCGGCGATCCGTTCGACAAGGCTGGCGGCTACGGCATCCAGAGCCAGGCCGGCAGCTTTGTCGCGCATCTGAGCGGCAGCTACACCGGCGTGATGGGGCTGCCGCTAGCCGAGACCACGCTGCTGTTGCGACAGGCCGGCGTGACCGCAGCCTGACTACGCGCGGGCAGCGAGGCGATCAGCCCGCCGCGCGCGCCGCGGCAAACGCAGACTTGCGGCGCGTGCGCAGACCGGCCGGTCGCGCTGCCGCCTTGTCGGCGTCGGCATCGCGCGCCGGATCTGCCGCCGCCGGCGCGGCCGCGTCAGCTGGCGCATCGGCCCCCTGCCCCGGCCCGCCATTGCCGACCCCTTGCAGCAGGTGATCCGCCGCATTGGCCAGCGCCTCGGTGGCATGGAGTGCGCGCGTTGCGATCTCCGGGTCGGCTTCCTCGTCCCACGGCATCAGCAGCACCGCATGCACGAGGTTCTCGAACTCCGGGCGGAAGCGCGCGATCACCGCCTGCGGGTCCTTGCAGATGTTCTTGTCGGTGATCAGGCCGAACTGCACGGTGCCGTCATACGACAGGATCGACACGCCCACACCGATATCGCCCGACTGCGGCACCCAGAACATCATCTGCCGCACCGGTGCGCCGGCCAGATAGAGCGGCTGCTGCGGCCCGGGCACGTTGGTCATCACCGCGGTGGCCTTGCGCGCCAGCAGATCGATCACCTGCTTCTGCACCGCACGCGGCGCCATGCCGGCCAGCCCCAGCAGCGCCATCGCCAGCACTGCGGTGTAGCCGGACTTCAGTTCGTTCATGCGCTCGCGCACCGCGAGCACGCGCTCAACCGGATGCTCGATGCCTACCGGCAGCAGCACCGGCACCAGGCCGAACTTGTTGCCGAGCGCCTTGCCGGCGCCCGGGGAGCGCAGGTTCACCGGCACCATCGCGCGCAGTTCGGCGCCGGCCAGGTCTTCGCCATGATCGAGCAGGTAGCCGCGCAGCGCACCGGCCGCGCACGACAGCAGCACGTCGTTGACCGAGCAGCCGAGCGCCTTGCCGACCGCCTTGACGTCGGCCAGCGGCAGCGGCTCGTTCCATGCCACGACCTTGGAGCCACCCGGCCGGCCTTTGAGGCGCGTGGCGGTGTCGGTCTCCATCAGGGCCAATGCGGCGATGTCCTTCGACAGTTGCGCGGCCATCCGCGCGTAGCCGCCAGCCGCCTCGGTGGCCAGGTTGGGATCGTCGAGCAGCGCGCCGTAGGCCTGCAGCGCCTTCGATGCGACTTCGCCGGTGACATCGATCGCGCGCACCGTGGCATGCGTGAACGGACGCAGCCACTGCTCCCACCACTCGGTCTGCTCGCGCATCTTGCGGCGCGCCACGGGCTTCAGGTGCTCGGTCGGCGAGGCCGTGGTCATCGACAGGAAGGCGCCCACCAGCGCAATTCCGTCGCCGATGCAGTGGTGAATGCGGACGATGATCGCGTGGCCGTTGATCTGGCGGTCGCGATAGTTCTCGACCACATGGAACTGCCACAGCGGCTTGGTCGGATCGAGCGACTGGCTGGCGAGCGTGGCCACCAGCTTCTGCAGTTCGGGCTTGCCGCCCCGGCCGGGCAGGCCGATGCGCACCAGATGCTGGTCGATGTCGAAGTCGGCGTCTTCTTCCCACCAGGCGCCGCCGGCGCTGTCGTACGTAACGCGCGAGCGGAACTGGCGGTACTGCAGCAGGTGGCTTTCAACCGTACGGCGCAGCCGATCGAGGTCGCAGGCGCCGTCGAACAGCTGGACGCCAACGATCATCATCAGGTTGCCGGGCGAGTCCATGCGCAGCCACGCGGTATCCACCGGCGACATGCGCACGCGGCGCGGGGTCTTCTTGGCCATGGGTCTCCTCCGCTCGCGCCATGCGCGGCCGGCCTGGTGCTTGGCATTCGATGCGGTGGGCATGCTGACCGCTGCGGCCTATGATAGCCATGCAGGCGGCTGCGGCAACATGCGCCGTACGCGACTGCCCCCTTTCCTGGAGAAACGATGAGCGATCTGAAAGCCAAGTTCGAGCAGGCAGTGGCCGACTCGAAGAACCTGCCCGAGCGCCCCGACAACCAGACGCTGCTGAAGCTCTACGCGCTATTCAAACAGGCTTCATCCGGCGATGTCGATGGCAAGCGGCCAGGGTTCACCGACATGGTGGGCCGCGCCAAGTGGGATGCCTGGAACGAGCTGAAGGGCACCTCGGCCAACGACGCGATGAAGCAGTACGTCGAACTGATCGAGGAACTGAAGGGCTAAGCGGCCAGCTCGCGGCCGGCTAGACCTCGATCCAGTCGAGGCCCTCGGCCGCATCGGCGACCTCCACGCGCACCGGCTGGGCCGACAGCACGGCGCGAATCGACCTGCGCGCCAGATCGGCGTTGTTGTTGGTGCGGCTCAGGTGCGCAGCAGCCACCGTGTGCAGGCCGCTGCGATCGATCATCGACAGCAGGTCGGCTGCCTGTGCATTCGACAGGTGGCCGCGGTCGCCGGCGATGCGACGCTTGAGAAACGGCGGATAGGGCCCTGCCATCAGCAGCGCAGCGTCGTGATTGCATTCGAGCTGCAACGCGTGCACACCATCGAGCACGCGCGCGACCGGCTCGGTGGGCGTGCCGATATCGGTCAGCAGACCGAAGCGGCGGTCGCCGTCGCTGACGACCAGTTGCAGCGGTTCGGCAGCATCGTGCGGCACCGAGAACGGAAGCAGCTGTAGCTCGCCAATGGCCAGCAGCTCGCCGCAGCGGGCCGGCTGCCAGCACGGCTCCGCCTGTGCGAGGCCCGCAGCCTGCAGCGTGCCCGCCGAGCACAGCAGCGGCATCGGACGGCGCTGCAACAGGGCAGCCACGCCGCCGACGTGATCGGAATGTTCGTGGGTGACGAAGACCGCGTCGATCGCGTCGAGCGTCAGGCCAGCCCGCGCCAGCCGCCGCGCGAGCACGCGGGGACCGAGACCGTTATCGACCAGCAGCCGGGTTGCGAAGCGGCCGCGCTGCGCCTCGACCACTAGCGCATTGCCCTCGCTGCCCGACCCCAGCACAGTCCAGCGCAGCATCGGTCAGCGTGCGCCGCGGACCCGCCGCCCGGGCATGCCGCGGCCCGCCTCAGCGCATCTGGTCGTTGAGCTGACGCAGGATCTTGTCGCTGGTGCCGCTCAGTTCCGGCTTGCCTTCCTTGGTCAGCACGGTCACCGTGCTGCCAGAACCACCCGCTGCCGCGGCACCGACCTGGACCCGGAACTGCTGCGCCTCGACCTTGGAGTCGAGCCCGAGCATCTTCGAGAAGATGCCCTGCTTCTCGCGCTGCTTTGCCTCGTACTCGGGATCGAGGTAGCGGACGAAGTAGACGCCATTGGTGCGATCGCGGTCCTCGACCGTGAAGCCGCCGCGGTCCAGGCCCAGTCCCACGCGCCGCCAGGCGCGGTCGAACGGCTCATCGACTTCCAGGCGGGCCAGCCGGCCATCGGCACCCGGCACCATGCGCACCAGTTGGGCGCCAGCGGCGGTGACCGCCGCCGTGCTGGCGGGCTTGGCACCGGCCGCGGTCGCCGCAGGTGCGGCGGCAGGCGTGCTCGCGGTGGTGGTTGCAGCCGCAGGCGCGAAGCGCAGCATCAGCCGCTGCATCATCTCGGCTTCGAGTTCGCTATCGGCAGGCCGCGGCTGCCAGCGCGTCTGATCCTTGGCGGTCGAGGTGTAGACCTCGATCATGCCGCGGTGGCTGATGAAGATTTCCGATGTGTTCTTGGCGGTCCGCTCGATCCGCGTGCGGAACTTGTCCTGCTCGCCGGTCGAGTACGCCGAGTCGAACACCCGGCCGAGGGTGCGGCGAATGATGTCCTGCGGCAGCTTGGCGCGGTTTTCCGCCCACACGGTCTCCACGATGCCAAGCGCGGGATCGTCGCGCTCGAGTTGCAGGCCCACGCTGGGCCAGAACTCGCGGACCACCGCGTAAGCCTGCTCCGGCGGCACATTGACCGCCAGCCAGCGCTGGTTGCCGGCGCGCTCGATCTGCGCCACGGTGTTGCCCGGCGCCACCACCGCCGCGCTGCCCGCGGCTTGCGGACGCGCTACGGTTGCCTGCTGGGTCGCCGAGGCCGTGGTCACGCCCGGCACGGTGAATCGATCGTTGCCCGGCAGCGGTGCGAGATCCGGGGGCAGCTCCAGCGGACGCTGCGCCTGTACCGAACGGTAATCGACCTTGTCGGTGCTGATTCCGAGCGAACTGCAGCCGCCCAGGCCCGTAACCGCCAGCATGACGGCGAGCATCAAGCGCGGCAGGCGTGGAATCGGGCTGTTAACCATTGAATACATCCCTGGCTCTCCTTGAGCGACCGGATTTCGCTCGCCTCGCAATGAGACGAGCGGAATATGCAATGTTGGCCGGCGTCAGACCACGCCGGCTTCCTTAAGTGCCGCCTCGACCTGCGGTTGCGCGGCGGCCGACAACGGCACCAACGGCAAGCGAATGCCAGGCTCGATCCGACCCATGCGCGCCAGCGCCCACTTGGCCGGCGTTGGATTGGCTTCGACGAAAAGCTTCGAGGCCAGCGGTAACTGCTGGTTATTGAGTTGCCGCGCCAGCGCCAGATCGCCCGTGAGCGCGGCCCGGCACATGCGGGCGAACAGGTTCGGCGCGACGTTGGCGACCACCGAAATCACGCCGTGGCCGCCCAGCAACATCAGCGACAGCGCGCTGTCGTCGTTGCCGCTGTAGACGGCGAAATCGCGCGGCAGGCGGCGCAGCAGATCCGCCGCGCGGGCCAGGTCGCCAGTGGCATCTTTCAGCCCCACGATGCCGGGCACCTGAGCCAGCCGTACCGTGGTGTCGTTCGACAGATCGGCCACCGTGCGGCCAGGGACGTTGTAGAGGATCACTGGCAGGCCGCAGGTCTCGGCCACCTTGCGGAAATGCTGGTACAGCCCTTCCTGCGTCGGCTTGTTGTAGTACGGCACCACCTGCAGCGTGGCGTCGGCGCCGACCTTCTTCGCGTAATGGGTGAGCTCGATCGCCTCGGCGGTGGAATTGCCGCCGGTACCGGCGATCACCGGTACCCGCCCCTTGCAGGTCTCGACCGCCACGCGGATCAGTTCGCAGTGTTCTTCGGCATCCACGGTCGGCGACTCGCCGGTGGTACCCACCGCAACGATGCCGTTGGTGCCTTCGGCGATGTGCCACTCGATCAGGCGACGATAGGCGTCGAAGTCGAGCGACCCATCTTCATGCATCGGCGAGACGATGGCGACGAGGCTGCCGGTGATCATCGTGATATCCAGGACAAGGGGTGGCAGGAATGCAAGCCGACGATTCTAACCGCGCGACTGCCGTCGCCCAGCGCAGGCCGCAGCCGCCAGCGAGCGCGACAACGCCGCAGGCCGGTCACGCGCCGAGCCAGGACCGTTCGGCATCGGGCGCGTCAGCAGCGATCGCAGCGATCCGCTGCACCCGCGCCGATGGCGGCTGGCCGATCGTGCCATCTTCATAGGCCAGCACATGCAGGCCCGCGCACAGCGTCAGCAGTTCGCCCGGGCGCAGCAAAAAGTCGGGATTCGTGGGCCGGCCAAAGGCCTGCTGGCCGACGGCAAAGGTTTCGTAGAGCAGCACCGCGCCGGGCGCAAGTGCTCCGCGCAACGCCGCAAACAGCGGGCGATGCAGATAGTTGGTCACGACGATCGCATCGAAACGCGCATCGCCGAGCGGCCACGTACCGGCCTCGAGATCGCAGCACTGGACAGTCACGGGCGACTCGGAGGCCAACGCGTTGAGCGCCGCCGCATCGCGGTCGACCGCAAGCACCTGGGCGCCGCGGGCCGCCAGGAACCGCGCATGCCGCCCCGAGCCACACGCGAGATCAAGGACGCGCGCACCGGGAAGAATCAGGTGCGCCCAGCGGGCGATCCAGGGAGAGATGGGGTGGCCGATGGGATTCGAACCCACAACAACTGGAATCACAATCCAGGACTCTACCGTTGAGCTACGGCCACCACGAGTACTTCACTTGCTTGCACAGCGATACTGGCCTGCCCGACTGGATTCGAACCAGTGACCCTCAGCTTAGAAGGCTGATGCTCTATCCAACTGAGCTACGGGCAGGTTGCGAGTTCAAGACGTGCTGCATGAACCATCGATCCGCGCCGGGCATTGCAAACCGCTGTGTTTTCGGAACGGCCAG
This sequence comes from uncultured Burkholderiaceae bacterium, assembly GCA_964616395.1. Classification (GTDB taxonomy): domain Bacteria; phylum Pseudomonadota; class Gammaproteobacteria; order Burkholderiales; family Burkholderiaceae_F; genus JALHMQ01. The sequence goes on along the minus strand of CAZTUT010000027.1, from coordinate 16,960 downwards.
CCAACATCAAGGCTGGTCGGGGCGAGAGGATTCGAACCTCCGACCCCCTGCGCCCAAGGCAGGTGCGCTACCAGGCTGCGCTACACCCCGAAAGACCCTGGATGATACGGGAGCGCGCGCGTGGCGGCAATTTGACCTGGACCGTCGATCCGCCCGTCAGGCTGATGACGCGGTCTGACGGGTGACGACTCGGCTGGCGGGCAGCAATATCGAGAACGTACTGCCCTCGCCCGGCACCGACTGCACGTCGAGCCGCCCCTGGTGCCGCAGCACCACATGCTTGACGATCGCCAGGCCCAGGCCGGTCCCGCCGGTCTCGCGCGAACGGCTCTTGTCCACGCGATAGAAGCGCTCGGTGAGCCGCGGCACGTGCTCCGGCGCAACGCCGATCCCGGTATCGCTGACGGCGATCCGCAGGCCCTCGGCATCGCTTTCGGCCAGCACCCGGATCTGGCCGCCCGCCGGCGTGTAGCGGATGGCATTGGACAGAAGATTGCCAACCGCACTGCGCAGTTCGTCGCGGTTGCCTCGAATAACCGCTGCACATGCGCTGAGCTCGATCCGGTGCCGGTTCGCCGACAGCGCGCGCGCTTCGTCAGCGGCTGCGGCGAGCAGCTGCGGTACATCGACGGGCTCTTCCACCAGCAGGTTCTCCTGCGATTCGAGGCGCGAGAGCATCAGCAGGTCGTCGATCAGGCGGCTCATGCGACCGGCCTGCTCATGCATCAGTTGCAAGTGACCACGGCGCACATCGTCCAGCCCGGTATCGGCGTCGAGCAGGGTTTCGAGGAAACCGCTGACCACCGTCAGCGGCGTGCGCAGTTCATGCGACACGTTGGCGACGAAATCGCGCCGCATCGCATCGACGCGCTCGGTCTGCGTGATGTCGCGTGCGACGACGATCGAGCGTGCCGGCTCGAACTGGATCACATCAACACTGAGCGCCAGCGCCGGCCGCGACAGCGGCCGAAACACCAGAGGCTCGACGAAGTTCGACGAGGTCATGTAGTCGACAAAAGCGGGGTCGCGCACCAGATTGGTCAGCCGCAGGCCCTGGTCGGCCTTCAGCGAGATCCCCAGCAGCCGCTCGGCCTCCGGGTTGCACCATTCGATCTGCAACGAGGCATCGACCAGCAGGATGCCCTCGGGCAGCGCGCTGATGGTGCGGCGGAATCGTTCCTCGTTGTCGAGCAGGCGCCGCTCCGAGGCCTCGACCCGCCGACGGGACTTGTACAACCGGGTAAACACATCGGACCACAGTCCAACGCCCTCGGGGATCGTGTCCAGGTTGGGTGCATCGAGCCACCGTCCCAGAAGGCTCAGGTACCCGAGGGAAACGACCAGCAGGAGCGCCAGCAACACGACGGCGACCCAGAGCGCCGCAACCTGTCCGAGCAGCAGGCCGACCGCGAATGCAACAACCGCCACAACCGCCAGCCGAACGAGGGCAGGCGCGAAGGTGGCCAGTCGCAGTCGAAGCCGTTCCGGGGGCGGGAGGTCCGGGGTCATGATCGCGAAGTCTAAGCGCCGCGAGCGCGGCGGCATTGCGCTGCGATCAATGCGCCACACCCGGACGCGTCAGTCCACCGATCGAAGCGAGAGGCGATACCCCATGCCGCGGATGGTCTGGATCAGGTGCTGGGCGTCGGCCAGTTGCAGCGCCTTGCGAAGCCGCAGCACGTGAACATCGACCGTGCGCTCCTCGATGAACACGTGGTCGCCCCAGACGCTGTCAAGCAATTGCGTCCGTGAGAACACGCGGTCGGGATGGCCAACCAGAAACTTGAGCAGCTTGAACTCCGCCAGACCCATCTTGACCGACTTGCCGCCAACCGACACCTCGTGTCGGACCGGGTCGATCGTCAGTGGGCCGTAGGTCATCGGCTCGCCGGCGTGCTGGGGCGCCTTGCGCCGGAATACGGCACGAACGCGAGACATCAACTCGCGCGGCGAAAACGGCTTGACCACGTAGTCATCTGCGCCCGCATCGAGGCCACTGACGCGATCGGACTCTCCGCTGCGCGCCGTCAGCATGATCACCGGAAGTGCGCGCGTGCGCTCATTGGAACGCAGCTCGCGCATCAGATCGATGCCACTGCGGTCCGGCAGCATCCAGTCCAGGATCACGAGGTCGGGCAGTTCGGTCCGGATGCTGGCCTGCGCGCCAGCCACCGAGTCGGCCCGGATCACCTGATAGCCGTTGGTGGCGCAGGTGAACGCCACCAGCTCCTGGATCGCGGGCTCGTCCTCGACAACAAGTATCAGACCATTCATGCGATGGAAACGCGTTCAGCCGCGATCAGGACTGGGCAACGATCCGCGCCACTTCTTCGGGACTGCTGTGACGGACGTCGGCACCAGCGGCGATGAAGATCACATGCTCGGCGATGTTCTTGCTGTGATCGCCAATCCGCTCGATCGCCTTGGCGACCCACACCATGTCGATCGATGCGCCAATCGTGCGCGGGTCTTCCATCATGAACGTGATCAACTGGCGCAGGATGGCGCGGAATCGCTCGTCGATTCCAACATCGTCGCGGATGATGGCGGCTGCGGCGTTGACATCCAGCCGAGCAAAGGCATCGAGCGAGCGGCGCAGCATGTCGGCGGCCAGATCGGCCGACAGCCGAATATCGGGCACGCGCGGCAGACGGACGCTGACCTGCTTTTCGTTCATCCACTTGGCGGCGCGGGCGATCTTCGTAGCCTCGTCACCGATGCGCTCCAGATCCGGGATGGCGCGCGCCACGCCCATGATCATGCGCAGGTCGCCCGCGGTCGGCTGCCGGCGCGCGATCACGTTGTTGACCGCGCGATCCAGTTCGATCTCCAGGTCATTGACACGACGATCGGCGCTGACCACGCGATCTGCCTCGTCTGAGTCACCGTTTTCAAAGCAGTCGATCGCCAGCTTGACCTGCGACTCGACCAGTCCACCCATGTGCAGAATGCGCGAACGGATCGATTCGAGTTCCTGATCGTAGGTCTTGGAAGAGTGTTCGCCGATGCTCATCGATAATCCTTTGGTGTTCCGTCTCTGGCCCCGTCCGGGCAGGCAAATCAGCCGAAGCGACCGGTAATGTAGTCCTCGGTTTCTTTCTTCTTCGGCTTGATGAAGATCTGCTCGGTCTCGCCGAACTCCACCAGTTCACCCAGGTACATGTAGGCCGTGAAGTCGCTGACGCGCGCGGCCTGCTGCATGTTGTGGGTGACGATCGCAACCGTGTAGTCGACCTTCAACTCGTCGATCAGTTCCTCGATCTTCGCGGTCGAGATCGGGTCGAGCGCAGAGCACGGCTCGTCGAACAGGATCACCTCGGGCTTGACCGCAATCGTCCGGGCGATACACAGCCGCTGCTGCTGGCCGCCGGAGAGGCTGGTACCGGCCTGGTTCAGCTTGTCCTTGACCTCGGTCCACAAAGCCGACTTGCGCAGCGCCCACTCGACCCGCTCGTCCATTTGTGCCTTGGACAGGTTTTCGAACAGGCGAACTCCGAAGGCGATGTTGTCGTAGATCGACATCGGGAACGGCGTCGGCTTCTGGAACACCATGCCGACCCGCGCACGCAGCAGGGCCACATCCTGCTTCGACCGGATGACGTTGTCGCCATCGAGCATCACCTCGCCCTCGGCGCGCTGCTCCGGATACAGCTCGAACATCCGGTTGAGCACACGCAGCAGCGTCGACTTGCCGCAGCCCGACGGCCCGATGAAGGCCGTGACCTTCTTCTCTGCAACTTCAAGGTTGACGTTCTTCAGCGCATGGAACTTGCCGTAGTAGAAATTCAGGCCGCGAATGCTCATCTTGCTCGCGACTGCGGGGGAAGTGACTGCTTCCATCGATGCCTCTCAGTGTTTCACGCGGAAGATCACCCGCGCCAGGATGTTGAGCGCAAGGACGCCCACCGTGATCAGGAAAACCCCGGCCCAGGCCAGTTCCTGCCAGTTCTTGAACGGGCTCATCGCAAACTTGAAGATGGTGACCGGCAGATTCGCCATCGGCTCGCCCATGTTCAGACTGAAAAACTGGTTGGACAGCGCAGTGAACAGCAGCGGCGCGGTCTCACCCGCGATGCGTGCCAACGCCAGCAGCACCCCGGTGACCACGCCCGCCATCGCAGCTCTCAGCGTGACTCTGCGGATGACGATCCACTTCGGCGCACCAAGCGCGTAGGCAGCTTCACGCAATGCGTTGGGAATGAGCTGAAGCATGTTTTCGGTGGTCCGAACCACCACTGGAATCACGATCAACGCCAGCGCGAGAACACCCGCCCAGCCAGAGAACTGCTTGAATCGCGAGACCACGACCGCATAGATGAACAGGCCGATGACGATCGACGGCGCCGACAGAAGGATGTCGTTGATGAACCGGGTTACCGAACCGAGCCAGCCGGTGCGGCCGTACTCCGCCAGGTAGATGCCAGCGAAGATGCCGATGGGCGTGCCCACGAGGGTGGCCATCAACACCATGACGGCCGAGCCCACGATCGCATTGGCCAGACCGCCCCCCTCGACATTCGGCGGCGGCGTGGATTCGACGAACAGTTGCATCGACAGGCCAGAGACACCGAGAACCAGCACCTCGAACAGGATCCAGATCAGCCAGATGAGGCCGAAGGCCATCGCCGCCAGCGACAGCGCCAGTGCAACCGCATTGATCGCCTTGCGACGACGGTGCATTGGCAGCCGGCGCGCAATGGCGTCGGGTGTCGACATGGAATTCATGGGAACACTCATTTCCTACCGCCCCCCTCGCCCCGCTCGAGTCGAGACAGAAGCACTTTGGAAAGGGCCAGCACGATCGCGGTGATCAGGAACAGCACCAGACCGAGGTAGATCAGCGACGCCTGGTGGATACCGGTCTGCGCCTCCGCAAACTCATTGGCGAGGGCCGAGGTGATCGAGTTGGCGGCCTCGAACAGCGAAAGGCTGTCGAGCTGGTTGAAGTTACCGATCACGAAGGTCACCGCCATCGTCTCGCCCAGCGCGCGGCCCAGTCCCAGCATGATGCCGCCGATCACGCCCGCCTTCGTGTACGGCAGCACGACCTTCCACACCACTTCCCACGTCGTGCATCCCAGGCCGTAGGCAGACTCCTTGAGGAGCGCCGGCGTGACCTCGAACACGTCGCGCATCACCGAGGCGATGAACGGGATGATCATGATGGCCAGGATGATGCCGGCCGACAGGATGCCGATACCGACCGGCGCACCGGAGAACAGCGCACCAAGCACCGGAACGCCGCCAAACGCCGCCTGCAACGGCTGCTGCACGTAAGTGGCCAGCAGGGGCGCGAAGACCAGCAGCCCCCACATGCCGTAGACAATCGAAGGAATGGCCGCCAGCAGTTCGATCGCCGTGCCCAGCGGCCGCTTGAGCCACGCGGGCGAAAGCTCGGTGAGAAACAGCGCGATGCCGAAGCTGACCGGCACGGCGATGATCAGCGCAATGGCCGATGTCATCAGCGTGCCGTAGATCATCACCAGTCCGCCGAACTTCTCCTGGACCGGATCCCACTCGGCGGTCCAGAGGAAGCGCAGCCCGTTGGCCTGAATCGACGGCCATGCACCGACGACCAGAGAAATAATGATCCCGACGAGCAGCGCCAGCGTGAGGATGGCTGCGCCGCGCGCCAGACCGGCAAAAACAATATCGCCGAGCGGGCTCGACTTGCGCCCAGTCGGCGGAGGCTCGCTCTTCATGGTGTCGCCTGCGGACGGGTAGACAGGAAGGGTTGCAGCCACAGGCTACTCCAGTGCTGGGCGGGTGCCACGGCTGACGATTTGCCAGCCCCGGCACCCGACCTGTTCACGGCCGGACTTACTTGAGAACAGGGGCACCGCTGGCGTCGGTGATCTTGTTCCAGTGCGCGCGGATCGCCTGCTTGACCGAATCCGGCATCGGCACGTAGTCGAGTTCCTCGGACACCTTGTCACCGTTGCGGTACGCCCAGTCGAAGAAGCGCAAGGCAGCCGCCGCCTGGGCGGGCTTGTCTTGCCTGACGTGCATCATGATGAAGGTCGCGCCGGTGATCGGCCACGCGTCCTTACCCGGCTGGTTGGTCAGGATCTGATAGAACGTCTTCTGCCATTGCGCGCCGGCGGCGGCCGCCTTGAACGTCGCGTCGTCAGGCGCAACGAAATTGCCATCGGCATTCTGAAGCAGCGCGTAGGTCATCTTGTTTTGCTTCGCATACACGTACTCGACATAACCGATCGAGTTCGGCAGGCGCTGAACGAAGGCTGAAACACCCTCATTGCCCTTGCCACCGGCGCCGGTGGGCCAGTTCACTGCCGTGCCCTCGCCGACCTTGCTCTTCCAATCGGCACTGACTTTCGACAGATAGTTGGTAAAGATGAACGTCGTACCCGACCCATCAGCGCGGCGCACCACTGCGATCTGCGTGTCGGGGAGCTTGACGCCCGGGTTGAGCTTGGCAATCGCCGCATCGTTCCACTTCGTGATCTTGCCGAGATAAATGTCGGCAAGAACGGTCCCGGTCAGACGCAGCTGGCGAGTCGCGATGCCGGCGACGTTGAGAACCGGAACAACGCCACCAATCGCCGTCGGGAACTGAACCAGACCGTCCTTGGCCAGCTCTTCGTCAGTCAACGGCATGTCGGAGGCCCCGAAGTCAACGGTCTTGCCGCGAATCTGTCGAAGGCCTGCTCCTGACCCGACGGACTGGTAGTTGATGCGCGCGCCAGTCGCCTTCTGGTAGTCAGCCGCCCAGCGCGCGTAAAGCGGCGCTGGAAACGTCGCACCCGCACCGGTGACGTCCTGTGCGGAAGCGACGGGGAGCAGACCGGCCAGTGCCAGGCCGGCGGCAAACGCCTTGAATCCGGATTTCATTCGTTACACCTCGTGAAGGTCGCAACAGACCGCTGCCAGACAGCGACGTGCGAAGGTTGAAATTCCACGAGCAGACGTTAGTCGGGCTTTATGACAGCCCAGTGACATTTACACGCTCGCCGGGCACGTCCCGACACCGGCAGGCACCGGCCCCGTGTGGCATCGCGATCGTCATTGAACCGTCACATACGTCAAATACGGTTGAGTCTGGTCCGCCGCGTGTGGCGGATTCCGATGCCCTTCCAAACCTGATGGTGAAACCCATGACGAATCGTCGTTCCCTGATCCTCGCGCCACTGGCCGCGGCCACCCTGGCTCTTGCCGGTTGCGCGAGCGTGCCCGCCCCCACGACCATTGCCGATACGCTGGCGACACGCCCGGAGTTCTCGACTCTGGCCAAGCTCGTCAACGATGCAGATCTGGCCTCGACCCTGAAAGGCGCCGGTCCGTTCACCCTGCTGGCGCCGACGAATGCCGCGTTCGCCAAGGTTCCGGCCAAGACGATGGCGGAACTTGCCGCGGACAAGGCCCGGCTGCGCAACGTGCTCAGCTACCACGTGATCCCGGGTGCGCTCGCGTCGGCCGACATCAAGCCCGGCAACGTGAAGACCGTTCAGGGCAGCAATGTCGCGTTGTCGCGTGCGGGGACGTTTGTGACCGTCGAGGACGGCCTGGTCACGCAAGCCGACATCAAGGCCACCAACGGCGTTGTACACGGCATCGACACGGTACTCATTCCGCCGGCACCGCGCCGCTGAGTTACCAGCCACCGATGAGCTGCCCGTGCGCGGGCGGCTCGTCGGCGGGTCAGATTTGCCGGCTCGCCAGGCGCAGAGCCGCCTGCGCGCCGTACGGTGCGATCTGAAAACCGCACGAAGTCAGCAGGCGCTGCATCCGCTCATTGGTAGCGAGGACAGTTGCCACCAGGCGATCAAGCCCGGCTGTGCGCGCCGACTCGATCAACGCACGAAGCAGCAATCCGCCAACACCCTTGCCTTGCCAGGCGTCGGTAATCGTGATGGTCAATTCGGCCTCACGCTCTCCCGGCGATGCAAACAGACGCGCAAGGCCAACGATGTGCTCGACGCCCTCTTTGAGTGTGACCGCGGCAAGACGGACGGGTTCGTTGGGCTTGCCGTTGCAGATCCGGTCAATTTCGTCCGGCGTGAACTCGAACAGGCCATTACCAAACCGGAAGTAGCGGGTCGCATACGACAAGCCCCCGGCAAAGTGCTCCACCCGCATCCGATCGCGCGACTGGATGTCTCGAACGGTGATCTCAGGCAGGCGCGGCACTGCGCTTGGATGTTGCGAAAGGTGATGGGACAAGGACATGACCTGCCTGGCGGCTCGGGGTGGCGAATGCAGCACGGCCTGCACCCCGATCATGCTAACCGCCCTGCGTCCCGGCGGGCGACAGCGACCCACTCAACTTTGCCAGGCTTGCCCGCCATCAAGCCTTGAGACTGAAAGGTGCACCAGCACCGCCGCTCAGGCGGCAGGCCCGGCCGCCGGCGTCCCCGGAGCCGCGGTCGCGGCGTCTTCCGCCAGTTCAGGCAGTACATCGGCCAGGATCGTGTCAAACAGGCGCAGCCGCGCCGCGTAGTAACGATCGAGCCGCCAATCGCGCATCAGTTCGATCGCCAGTTCGAAGGCTTCGAGATCGAGTTCATACAAGTCGCCGAGGGGAAACGACTTTTCGCCCGCAAGGCTCGCTGCGAGGAGCGCCAGCACCTTGGCCTCGTTGGAGTGCGGTCGCGCCTCCATGAATCGGCGAACCTTCTTGATCGCATTCATCGACAGTTCCTGAAAAACAAAAACGTCGATTTTTTCATCTCAGACCCGACGAACCGATGACAGAAGGATGACACCGCCTGCCATGACGAGCCGTCAGCCTGTCCGGGCGGCACCCAGGTCATCGGTATGTCACCTCGCGTCGCCAACATCGGCGTTCATGCGCGATCTGCTTCTCTCCCGAGTCGCCGTCTCGATCTCCCGGCAGACGTTCAGGGAGGTGTCTGCGCCCGCTGCCGACGCAGATGCGCCGCGCCGCTACCGCGCGCTGTTCATCAGCGACACCCACCTCGGCACCCGTGGCTGCCGCGCCGATTACCTGCTGGACTTTCTGCGGCATAACGAATGCGACACGCTGTACCTGGTGGGTGACGTGATCGACGGCTGGGCGCTGCGCAAGGCCTTCTACTGGCCGCAGTCACACAACGATGTCGTACAGAAGATCTTGCGCAAGGCGCGCAAGGGTACGCGCGTCGTCTACGTGCCTGGTAACCACGACGAGTTCGGGCGGCAGTTCGTCGGGCTCGACTTCGGCGGTATTGCGATCCGCGAGGACGCATCGCATGTTCTGCTCGACGGCCGGCGCCTCTGGATCGTGCACGGCGATCTTGCCGACGGCGTCATCCGCCACGCGAAGTGGCTCGCCCATGTGGGCGACACGCTGTACGACTTCGCGCTATGGCTCAACCGGCACCTGAACACGCTGCGAACGCGACTTGGACTCGACTACTGGTCACTATCGCAATACCTGAAATACAAGGTCAAGAACGCCGTCTCGTTCATCAGCAGCTTCGAGCAGGTGCTACTGCGCGAGGCACGGCGTCGCGGATTCGACGGCGTCGTGTGCGGACATATCCATCACGCCGAAATCCGGGAAATCGATGGCCTGTTGTACTGCAACGACGGCGACTGGGTGGAGAGCCTGACCGCGCTTGCGGAAGACGCCGACGGAACGCTTTCGATCATCCACTGGAATCAGGTGCTGGCCCCAGGCGAGCCCGTGCCGCGCTGGAACGAAGACGAGCAGGTGGTTGAGATTGAGGCAACACAACGCGTGGTCGCACAACGAACGGAGGCGGTGACATGAAGGTCGTGACGATAAGCGATGCCTGGGAGCCGCAGGTCAATGGCGTGGTCCGCACGATCCAGGCCACCAACCGCGAGCTGGAGCGTGCCGGTCACCGGATCGAGGTGATCGGGCCGGACCGCTTTGCCTCGATTCCCTGCCCCGGATACGACGGCATCCGTCTGGCGGTCCTGCCGGGCCTGTCGCTGGCACGTCATCTGGATGCGGCGATCGCCGCCGATGAGGAAGTCGCGATCCATGTCGCGACTGAAGGCCCGTTGGGGCGTGCCGCTCGACGCTGGTGCCTGCGTCACAGGGTGCCGTTCACCACGGCCTATCACACCCGCTTTCCGCAGTACCTGAAGGCCATGTTCAACGTGCCAGAGGCGTGGACCTACGCGGTCCTGAGACGGTTTCATCGATCGGCAGCGGTTGTGATGGCGCCGACGCCCACCGTGGAAGAGGAACTTCGCGGTCAGTCGGTCGGCAACATCGGGCGCTGGTCGCGCGGCGTCGATACGACCGTCTTCCAACCTTCCGCGCCGCTGCCCCTGGACGTGCCCGGGCCGGTCTTCCTTTACGTGGGTCGGGTATCGGTCGAAAAGAACATCCGCGCCTTCCTGCAACTGGATCTCCCGGGCACCAAGGTGGTCGCCGGCGTGGGGCCGGCGCTCGACGGACTCAGGCAACGTCATCCCGAAGCACGCTTCGTCGGCGTGCTACCGGCCGATCAACTCGCGCGCCTGTACAGCAGCGCCGATGTCTTCGTGTTCCCGAGCCTGACCGACACCTTCGGGCTCGTGATGCTCGAAGCGCTGGCCTGCGGAACGCCGGTGGCCGCCTTTCCCGTGCAAGGGCCGGTCGATGTGATCGGCAACGCACCGGTGGGCGTGCTCGACCATGACCTTCGCAAGGCCGCACTGGCCGCACTCCGGATCGAGCGGCCCGCATGCCGCGAGTTCGCGCTGACACAGTCCTGGACCGCCGTGACCGATGACTTCATCCGCCTGCAGCAACCGGTGCGCAAGATCGGCGAGCGCACGTTCTGCCCGGTCTAGGCTCGCTGCCCCTCTGCGCAATGTGCAGCATCCGTAACGCGCCGCCGGTTGCAGAACAAATGACAAAGGGGCCATCTGGCCCCTTTGCTTATTGCCCAACTCAACAGGACTAGACGCCGATCACGCCACCGTCGTTGCGGGTGATGACGATCGTCGCGGAACGCGGGCGCGATCCGGCCGTCGTCGAAGGCCAGGTGCTGGTCGGCGAGGTCAGGCTGGTCGAATCCTCGCCCGGGTGCTGGATGTTCACGAAGATCGCCTTGCCGTCCGGGGTCTCGGTGATGCCGGTGATCTCGCAATCCTTCGGCCCCACGAGGAACCGCTTGAGACCATTGGCGGGAAGCGTCTTGCCGACGAACGTCTGCACCTGCTTGGTCGCGCCGGTGGAGTCGGTGTTGGTGATGGTCTTCACGCCACCGTCGCCAACGCTGCCCGGCAACGCGGCAAGCAGCATGCAGTTCGTGACGTCGGTGTAGGCGCCGTCATCGGTCTGGATCCAGCAGATGTTGGACGCCTGGCTGAACCAGAGGCCATCCGGGCTCGAGAAGTCGTTGTCCGCGGTCAGGCCGGAGAGATTGACGTTGGCGGCATCCGCGGTCGACCGCGCGCCGAACAGGAAGATGTCCCAGTTGAAGGTCAGCGCCTCGGGTGAGCTCTCCTTCCAGCGGATGATATGGCCGTTCGGGTTGCCGCGCTGCGCGGTGCCGGTAGTGCGCGCGTCGTTGTAGTGGCGCGGATTGGCGGCATCGGTCGACGCCAGCGTGCGCAGCGTGGCGTTGTTGTTCGTCAGCGTCATGTAGACGGCGCCCGTCACCGGATCGACAGCGCCCCACTCCGGGCGATCCATCTTCGTGGCACCTGCGGCGTCAGCGGCCAGGCGCGCATTGATCACGACGTCAGCCGCATCGGCGAACGCGTAGGTCGGGTTGCTGGTGGTGATGTTGTTGACGCCCAGCGCCAATTCGAGCCAGTTGCCCGTGCCGTCGGCATTGAAGCGCGCCACGTACAGCTTGCCGCTATCGAGGTACTTGTCACCGACCGACATGCGGTCCACGCGGTTGGCATCGGCCGGATCCCAGTTGGCGGTGGACACGAACTTGTAGATGTACTCGTTACGCGAGTCGCAGCCCATGTAGAAGACGATCGGCTTGCCCGCAACCGGCTTGGCAATCCAGGCACCTTCGTGCGCGAAACGGCCCATCGCCGTGCGCTTCTTCGGCGTGGACGACGGGTAGAACGGGTCGATCTCGACGTTCCAGCCATAGGTGTTTGGCGCGTTGCGATAGTCGTCACTGCCGTCAGCGGAGGTACCGAGCTTCATGGCATTCCAGCGCCCGTAGAGATTGTCGGGGGTATCAGGCGTCACGGTGGCCCACAGTTCACGGCCGTTGCCCGCCACGCCGTAGCGGGCGAAGGACGTGAGTTCCTTGGCCGAGCGGTTGGCGTTGTCGGTCGCGGTGATGCGACGGAAGTAGCCGGCCCAGTTCTCTTCGCAGGCGAGGTAGGTCCCCCAGGGCGTGTAGCCGTGCGCGCAGTCGTTCACGGTGCCGCGCGTGCGGGTGCCTGTCGGCGAGTACTTGGTGATCATCATCGCCGAACCGCGCGCCGGTCCGCTGATTTCACAGTCGGTCAGCGTATGGACACGGCGGTTGAAACTGGAGTCCTGCTTGTAGCTCCAGGTGCCGTTTGCCGCGCGATTGACCTCGACGATCGAAACGCCATGCACATAGAACTCGCGGAGCACTTCGCCTGACACAGTCCGCGCAGCAGCCGTGCCCGTACCCGAGATGGTCGGACCGTTCGGGTGCAGGAACAGCGGCGTGATGGCCTCATGGTTCTGGACCAGCAGGCCGCGCGAGCTGGACGATGGGCTGTAACCGCCGTTATCGCTCAGGCCGAAGTACTGAATGGCGTCGTGATGATCGCCCGCGCGCCGATCATAGGTCGCAGGCTCATCGGTCCCGTCATTCTTGTAGGCCGGAACCGACGCAGCCATCGGATCGCCGAGGCGGAACAGCACGGAGGCGGTGTAGCCGGCCGGCACGACCACGGTGTCAGCGAGGCTCTTTGAAACCGCTGCAAAGCTCAAGCTGGCCGGACGTGCCGGGCCGGCGGGCGGCGGCGGAGCGACGGGCTCGTTATCACCGCCGCAGCCAGACAGCAGCGCGCTGCCGGCGCCGATGAAGGACAGGGATGCAAAACCGAGACCGGACTTGAGCAGCCCGCGCCGCGCGGGACTGGCAAGCCGTTGCTCGATCAGATCATTGATGTGCGGATTGCTCGACGGGTTGACGATGCAGTCGTCGTCGTGATGCTGCGACATGGGTCACCTCCAGGAAAGGAACCTGAAGGTTGTCGTTGTCACATGACGCGCCCGTTACCGGGATGGCCACCTGATCACGCTGCGTATGCGTCTGGCCAATGTCACTGGACGGACATCACTCCGACACACGACACCGATGCCGACTCAGGCAGCGGGCACCGCATCGGCCAGGCGCTGTGCAAGCGAGCGTGCAATTTCCGCATGCTCGGCCTCGACCATCAGCCGCAGCAACGGCTCGGTGCCCGAAGGCCGAATCAGCACGCGGCCGCGTCCGGCAAGATCGGCCTCCACCGAGCGCGTAGCGTCGGACAACGCCTTGTCACCCTTCCAGTCGTACCCGGCCGGCACACGCACGTTGACGAGCGTCTGCGGCAGCAACGACAGATCGGCGGTCAGCTCGGCCAGTGTCCTACCGGCGCGCTGCATTGCTGCCAGCACCTGAAGCGCGCTGACCGTACCGTCGCCGGTGCTGTGGCAATCGAGGCACAGCAGATGCCCCGAGCCCTCACCGCCCCAGCGCCAGCCGTTGCGCTCCATCACTTCGAGCACGTAGCGGTCGCCGACCTTGGCTCGCGCGAACGGCACGCTGAGTTCAGCAAAGCGCCGCTCAAGCGCGAAGTTGGTCATCAGCGTACCGACCGCGCCGTCTCGCGTCGCATCGAAATCCCCGGCCTCCATCCGGTCGCGCACGATCACGTACAGCAACTGGTCGCCGTTGTAGATGCTGCCCGCGGCATCGACCATCACCAGCCGATCCGCATCGCCGTCCAGCGCGATACCGAGATCAGCGCCCGCCTCAACCACCGCCCTGGACAGGTGGTCGGCATGCAGCGCGCCCACGCCGTCATTGATGTTGAAGCCGTCCGGGTGCGCGCCGATCGTCACGACGTCGGCGCCGAGTTCGTGGAACACCGCGGGGGCAATGTGGTAAGCGGCACCATGCGCGCAGTCGACCACGATCTTCAGGCCCTTCAGGTCGAGCTGCGCCGGAAACGTGCTCTTGCAGAACTCGATATAGCGGCCCGACGCATCCTCGAGGCGACGCGCCTTGCCGAGCGCGCGCGACTCGACGCAGGCGAACGACGCATCCAGACCCGCCTCGATCCGGGTCTCGACCTCGTCGGGCAGCTTCTTGCCGGCAGCCGAGAAGAACTTGATGCCGTTGTCGTAATACGGGTTGTGCGAAGCGCTGATCACCACACCCGCGGTGGCGCGCTGCGCGCGGGTCAGGTAGGCCACCGCCGGTGTTGGAATGGGTCCGCACAGCACCACGTCGACGCCCGCGCTCGAAAAGCCCGCTTCGAGCGCCGCTTCGAGCATGTAGCCGGAAACGCGCGTGTCCTTGCCGATCAGCACCGTCGGGCGTACCCCCGCTGAACCCGGATCGTCCTGCGCGAACACCCGGCCCGCGGATTGCCCCAGCCGCATGACGAAATCGGGCGTGATCGGCGCCTGACCGACTCGGCCGCGCACGCCATCGGTACCGAAGTACTTGCGAGACATCTGTTCTCCCTTGGGGGCGGTCAGCCCTCTTCACTCATATTGCGTTCCGCATCGCGCATCGCACACCAGACCGCGACGGCATCACGCGTCGCCGCCACGTCGTGCACGCGCAACACGCGCGCGCCTCGCTCCATGGCCAGCACAGACGCTGCCACCGAGGCTGCGAGCCGCTGATCGACCGGGCGCCCGGTGGCATGCCCCAGCATCGACTTGCGCGACAGGCCGGCGAGCAGCGGCAGTGCACCACCTTCGACATCGCCCAGCCGCGCCAACAGCCGCCAATTATGCGCGGGCGTCTTGCCGAAACCGAATCCCGGATCAAGCACAACGCGATCGGCTGCCACACCGGCATCACGACATGCCGCCAGCCGCTCGCGCAGGAACGCACCTACCTCCTCGACCACATGACGGTAGCTCGGCGAGACCTGCATCGTGCGTGGCGCGCCCTGCATGTGCATCAGCACCAGGCCGCAGGCGCTGCCCGCCACCGTATCGATCGCACCCGGTTCGCGCAGCGCGCGGACATCATTGACGATGCAGGCACCTGCATCGAGGGCGGCACGCATGACGTCCGACTTGCTGGTGTCGACCGACAACGGCACACCGGTATCTCGCAGTGCGCGAAGCACCGGCAGCACGCGCCGCAGTTCCTCGGCGACATCGATGTCCGGCGCACCCGGCCGCGTTGACTCGCCACCGATGTCGAGAATGTCCGCGCCCTGTTCGATCAGGCTGTGCGCATGACGAATCGCGATATCCGTATCGAAGCACTGCCCGCCATCGGAAAACGAGTCGGGAGTGACATTGACGATACCCATGAGCCGTGGCACCGACAGGTCAATGGGAAACGCACCGCAACGCCAGACCGGCGTGGCAGCGACGGAATCCAGCGGAACACGCGAAGTCATGCGAGGCGGATCGTTCCTGCGCAGCACCTGAAAGCAAACGGCCGCCCTCGCGGACGGCCGATGCTGCGGGCGCCTTGCGCCTCAGGCGGGCTGGGCCGCACCTTCGACACCGCCCGGCGTCGGTTTGCCCCCCGCCGGCGGCTTGCCGCTGGAGGTGGACTTGGGCGGACGCGGCGGCTTGCCCTGGATGATGTCCTCGATCTGCTCGGCGTCGATGGTCTCCCACTCGAGCAGCGCCTTGGTCATCGCCTCCACCTTGTCGCGGTGGGTTTCGAGCAAGTTGCGCGCCAGCGCGTACTGCTCGTCGATGATCCGGCGGATCTCGGAATCGACCTTCTGCATCGTTGCTTCGGACATGTGGGTGGTCTTGGTGATCGAGCGGCCGAGGAATACCTCGCCTTCGTTTTCCGCGTAGACCATCGGACCGAGCACATCGCTCATGCCGTAGCGGGTCACCATGTCACGTGCCATCTGGGTGGCGCGCTCGAAGTCGTTGCTGGCGCCGGTGGTCATCTGGTGCATGAACACTTCTTCCGCGATGCGGCCACCGAAAAGCACAGCGATCCGGCTCAACAGGTAGTCGCGGTCGTACGCATAGCGGTCCTGCTCGGGCAACTGCATCGTCACGCCCAGCGCACGCCCACGCGGAATGATCGTGACCTTGTGCACCGGATCGGCCTTGGGCAGCAGCTTGGCGACGATCGCGTGGCCCGACTCGTGGTAAGCAGTGTTGAGACGCTCCTCCTCGGACATGACCATCGATTTGCGCTCGGCGCCCATCATGATCTTGTCCTTGGCGCGCTCGAAGTCCTCCATGTCGACCACGCGGCCATTACGGCGCGCGGCGAACAGCGCCGCCTCGTTGACCAGGTTGGCCAGGTCGGCGCCGGAGAAGCCGGGCGTGCCACGGGCGATGATGTCGGCCTTGACGTCGGCGCCGATCGGCACCTTGCGCATGTGCACGTTGAGGATCTGCTCGCGGCCGCGAATGTCGGGCAGCGGCACCACCACCTGACGGTCGAAGCGGCCCGGACGCAGCAGCGCCGGATCGAGCACGTCGGGGCGGTTGGTGGCCGCGATGACGATCACGCCCTGGCCGGTCTCGAAGCCGTCCATTTCGACGAGCAGCTGGTTGAGGGTCTGCTCGCGCTCGTCGTTGCCGCCGCCCAGGCCCGCGCCGCGATGCCGGCCGACGGCGTCGATTTCGTCGATGAAGATCAGGCAAGGCGCGTTCTTCTTGCCCTGTTCGAACATGTCGCGCACGCGGCTGGCGCCCACGCCCACGAACATCTCGACGAAGTCGGACCCCGAGATCGTGAAGAACGGCACGTTCGCTTCGCCCGCAATTGCGCGCGCGAGCAAAGTCTTGCCCGTGCCGGGCGGGCCGACCAGCAGCACGCCCTTCGGGATCTTGCCGCCCAGGCGCTGGAACTTCTGCGGATCGCGCAGGAATTCG
>CAZTUT010000026.1:0-26000 GCA_964616395.1 uncultured Burkholderiaceae bacterium | reverse complement strand
GGCATCCGCTATGTGGTCGATACCGGGGTGGCCCGCGTCAAGCGCTACAGCTACCGCAACAAGGTCGAGCAGCTGCAGGTCGAACCGATCTCGCAGGCGGCCGCCAACCAGCGCGCTGGACGCTGCGGCCGCGTGGCCGCCGGCATCTGCATCCGGCTGTACGACGAAGCCGACTTCATCAAGCGGCCTCGCTTCACCGATCCGGAGATCCTGCGAGCGTCGCTGGCCAGCGTGATCCTGCGGATGAAGTCGCTCGGCCTGGGCGATGTGCGCGCGTTTCCGTTTGTGGAGGCGCCGCCGGGTCGGGCCATTGCTGACGGCTATGACCTGCTGGCCGAACTCAACGCGGTCGATGCGCAGGGCGCGCTGACGCCGATCGGACGCGAGCTGGCGCGCCTGCCGCTCGATCCGCGCATCGGCCGCATGCTGCTGGCCGCGCGTGACCAGCAGGCGCTGGCCGAGGTGCTGGTGATTGCCGCCGCGCTCAGCGTGCAGGATCCGCGCGAGCGGCCGCTCGAGGCGCAGCAGGCGGCCGATCAGGCGCACAAACAGTTTGCCGACGAGCGCAGCGACTTCCAGTCACTGCTGAAGCTGTGGGCGTTCGTCGGCGAGCGCATCGAGCACAAGAAGTCCAACCGCAAGCTGACCGACGACCTGAAGTCGCATTTCATCTCGCCGCGCCGCGTGCGCGAGTGGCGCGACGTGCATGGCCAGCTGTCGCAACAGGTCGCCGAACTCGGCTGGCGGCTCAATGCCAGCGCGCCGACGTTCGAGCAGCTGCACACCGCGCTGCTGACCGGGCTGCTCGGCAACGTGGGCTTCAAGACGCTCGATGCCGACTATCGCGAGCCGCCCTACAGCGGCGCGCGCGGAATCCGCTTCTTCGTCTGGCCCGGCTCGCCGCTGGCAAAGAAGGGCGGCCGCTGGGTGATGGCGGCCGAACTGGTCGAGACCTCGCGGCTGTTCGCGCGCACGGTAGCCAGCATCGATCCGGCGTGGATCGAGCGCGTCGGCGCGCACCTGCTGAAGATCTCGTGGAGCGAGCCGCACTGGGAAAAGGGGCCGGGCCAGGTGATCGCCTTCGAGCGCGCGGCGCTCTATGGCCTGACTGTCTATGCGCAGCGGCGCGTCGCCTACGGCGCGCACGATCCGAAGGTCGCGCGCGAGATCTTCATCCGTGCGGCGCTGGTGGACGGCGAGCTCGACAGCCAGGCGCCATTCTTCCTGCACAACCGCCGCCTGCTGCGCGAGATCCGCGATCTCGAACACCGGACCCGGCGGCCCGACGTGTTGGTCGATGACGAACTGATCTTCGCGTTCTACGACCGGCTGCTGCCGCCCGACATCTGCTCGGCCGCGCAACTGGACCGCTGGCGTCGCGACGCCGAGCGCGATGCGCCGAAGCGGCTGTTCCTGTCGCGCGACGAGCTGATGCGGCACGAGGCTGCCGGGGCCACCACCGACGTGTTCCCGAAGAAGTGGACGATGCGCGGCGTGGAGATGGCGCTGTCGTATCACTTCGAACCCGGCAGCCCGCGCGACGGCGTGACGCTCGCGGTGCCGCTGGTCGCGCTCAATCAGGTCGATGAAGCGCGCTGCGACTGGCTGGTGCCGGGCATGCTCAAGGAGAAGGTGCATCTTCTGCTCAAGTCGCTGCCGCAGAAGCTGCGTCGCCACTGCGTGCCGCTGCCGGAGTACGCGGCTGGTTTCGTCGAGCGTCATGCGGCGGCGCTGACCTCGCCCGAGCGGCTGCTGATCGACGCGCTGATCGATGACGTGCGTCAGACCACGACCGTGGTCTGCCTTCCTGCCGACTTCAAGCGAGAGACGCTGCCGGCGCACCTGACGATGAACTTCAAGGTGATCGACGAGCACGGTCGCCAGCTCGGCATGGGCCGCAGTCTGGCGCAACTGCGCGCCGAACTGGGCGCACAGGCGCAGCGCAGCTTTCAGCAGATGGCCGCCGGCGATGCCCAGGTGGCCGAGGCGCTGCACGAGAACATCACCGACTGGGACTTCGGCGCGCTGCCCGAGCTGCTGGAGATCCGGCGCCGCGGCCAGACGCTGATCGGCTATCCGGCGCTGGTCGATCACGGTGCCGCCTGCGAGGTCGAGGTGTTCGATTCGCCGGAGGAAGCCGCCACCCGCCACCGCGATGGGCTGCGGCGGCTGTTCCGGCTGCAGCTGCGCGAGCAGATCCGTTTTCTCGACAAGCAGCTCGCGTCGTTGCAGACCGTGCAGATGCAGGCCTCGACCGTGCCGGCGCTGGCGGCGGCGCTGCCGTCTTTCGAGACGCTGAAGGAGCAGGTGCTGATCGCGGCGATCGACCGCGTGTGCCTGGCCGAACCCTGGCCGGCCGACAACGCGACCTTCGGCGCTCGCCGTCAGGAAGCACGCGGCAAGCTCGGGCTGATCGCGCAGGAGGTGGCGCGCCTGGTGACCACCATCGTGCAGGAGGCCGCATCGCTGCCGAAGAAGCTCAATGGGGTGCGGACCTTCGCGGCGGCCGTGGCCGACATCGAGCAGCAGCTGCGCGGGCTGTTCGAGCGCGGCTTCATCGTCGAGGTGCCGGCCGCGCAGCTGGCGCACTACCCGCGCTACCTGAAGGCGATCGCCGCGCGGCTCGAAAAGCTCAAGGCCGAGCCGTCGCGCGATGCGCAGCGGCTGGCCGAACTGGCGCAGCTTTCCGTGCCATTCCAGCGCGAACTGGCCGCGCGCAAGGGCGTGACAGACGGCCGGCTCACCGAGTTTCGCTGGCTGCTGGAAGAGCTGCGCGTATCGCTGTTCGCGCAGGAGTTGCGCACGCCGATGCCGGTCAGCGTGAAGCGGCTGCAGAAGGTGTGGGAGTCGCTGCGGCGCTAGTCCGTCGCACGGGCTTTGCTACGGCTGGATGCGGCCTGCGCGGCGCCGAGCGGCTGCGCGCGGCGGACGATCAGGTCGTCGAGCCGCGCCGGCCGCCGTGCGGCGACGGGCCGCGAGGCTGGGTGCCCGGGCCATCTTCGATGCGGAAGCGGAAGTCGCGGATCAGCTGACCGTCGATGTAGACGCGGATTGCATGCGCACCGGTTGGATCGCCGGGTGCGAAGCGCCACTCGTTGGCGATGAAGCCGACGCGCGTCGGCACGATTCTCTCGGTGACCGCAGTCTTGCGGTCCGGCGAGATCGTGTAGACGCCCATCGATTCACCCGGTCCCCAGTTATCGAGCGACACCGGAAGTTCGAATTCCTCGCGCCACACCACGGTGGGCTTGCTGGTCTTGTAGACGATGTACCAGCCATAGGGCGCGGCGGTGATGGCAGGAAAGTTATCGGTTTCGAACAACACCCGCCGGCCCGACGGATCAGCGCCGAAGACGCCGAACTGCGCGGAAACCACCTCGACGGCGGCAGGAGCCTGCGACGCCTGCGGTTTGACCGTTCGCGCGCCCTTGGCGTCCTTCGTGTCTTCGGAGGCTGATGCCACGCAACCGCTCAGCAGCAACGCTGCAGTGGCGGCAACAGCAGCAAGGCTGATGCGGTGGCGCAGGAGTGCGTTCGGCATGCGTGCTCCAGATGGGCGGATCGAGGCGTTCATTCGGCGACAACGGTGCAGTTTTAGCACGCACGCGCGCCTGCGGGAATGCGGGCGAACCAAACGAGCGGTTGCGCGTCTGCCCCATGTCCGCCGCTCATCGGGCACGTATCTGGCGCTTGTCGTGGGCTCATTTGCCGCTTGCTGGCCGCCGATGGGCCGCTTGTCCACCGCCAGTCCGCCGCCTGTCGGCATCGCGCCTGTGGGCAACCTGCTTGCCCGCGCGGTGGCGGAGTTACCCTGAGTCGTTCTCGCTGCGGCAGCCGTTGATCAGGGCCGCATCGATCGCCCGAGGTCGCCTCGTGGATCACTCCGCCCCTCGTTGCGGCCATCGCTTCGGGGGTCGGCCCGGCCCTCGGCGCGCGGCTCTCGCCGTGGCGGCTCGCGTCGAGCACCGCCGGGGGTATCGGGAGCAGAGACGCCGGGCGGTCGCTGGGCGTCCGGTCCCGGCACGGGGATCGCCTGAGGTGGCCGTGGCGGTGCCACGCGCGGCGGCGGAGCGACGTGGTCATGGCGCGGCATCGCAGGCGGAGCGACTGTCGGCGGCTGCACAGCGCCCGGCGCCGGCGCCGCGGGCTGGGGCGGTTGGACCGGCTGGGCCGGCGGGGTAAAGGGAGGCGCACCCGGTATTGCGCCAGGCCTTGGCGCATCGGGGCGCGGCATGTCGATGCGCGGCGGGGGCGCCCGCTCATCGCTGGGGCGGCCGGCGGTCGGCGGCAGCATCCGCGGCGCGATCTCGGCGGGTCGATCGGGCAAGCGCGGCGCGGTTGGAGGCACGGCGGGCATCGTCGGTGACGGTACGGGCGGCAGGGGCCGCGCACCGCCATCGGCCGGCGTGGGCGGCGCCTGGATCGCGGGTACCGTCGGCAGCGGACGTGTCGGGTTGACAACGGACGGCGGTGGCACGGGACGGGCCACCCAGCGCGCCGGGTCGGCCGGCCCCGGAACAAGCTGGTGCCGGATCGGCTCGTGGCGGCCGATCGCGTCGGCGGGAACCCACGTCGAGGCGCGTGGCGTCTGGTTCACGTACACCGGCGGCGGCGCGACAGGCAGGCCGCGAACGTGCGGGACGTGCGGCAGGTTGATCCGGTCGACGTAGCGCGGTGGGTGGCGGTAGGGCGGTACGTAGACTTCACGCGGCCCGAGCGGAAACCAGCCGACCGTGCCCAGCCCGACACTGACGCTGACGCCGGGCACGCCGACCCAGGCCACCAGCGCCGGCGCATAGACCGGCCGGGCGACCCAGGCGCCGGGAACCCAGCACCAGGCGCCGCTCACCGTGACCCAGCGGCCGTAGTGGAACGGCGCGAATCCCCAGGGTGCATCATCGATCCAGGTCCAGCCCCAAGGACTGACCCAGACCCAGCGGCCATAGCGGTAGGGCACCCAGCCGGACACGACGACCCGCGGGAACCACACGGTGCCGTACTCGGGCACGCTGCGCCAGGTGCCGTGCTCGTCGAGCGCCTCGATGCCGGTCATCTCGGGCGACACATAGCGGCTGCTGGCAAGCGCTTCCTCGCGGCGCTCGCGGCTGGCGACCCAATCGTCAAATGCATCGCGGGCGGCAGGCTGAAGCGCGAAGCCGGTGTTGGGTAGCGTGCTGAACTCGCCGCGCTGGCCGCTGCGCACATCGAAGACCAGGCGATCGGCCGCGATGCGGGCCGCCCCGGAAAACACGGTGAGCGCCGTGATGCCCGCGGCGCGGTCGACATCGACGCGGTAGCGGCCGGCATCATCCAGCGTGACGCGCTCGCGTAGCGTGGTGACGTCGATTTCGGGCAGCAGGTCGCGTGAGCGCGCGCGCAGCGCAACGCTGCCGCGGCGGATCACCATCTGGATCAGCTCGTCGTCAATGCGGCTGAAGTCGATCTCCGAATCACCGTCCAGACGCAGCGTCAGCGACCCGATACGTACTTCGGCGCGACCCCAGCCGCCGGTCGTCAGGCGCATGCCGGAGGTCAACGGCCAGTTCAGCGCGGCGGGCTGCTGTTCGCGGGTCTGGACGTCGGTCAGCGTGACCGGACCGGACAACAGGCTGAGCTGCCCGACCCGCCCCGGCGGCGCCGGACCCTCGTCGGGCGCGGCGATCGCTGCGCCGGCACTGACAGCCAGTCCGACAGCAACCGGGATGGCGCACCGCAGCAGCGCAATGAACGGGCGCATCAGGGCGACAGACAGGGCGGCAGACAGGGCGGTCACAGGGAACCTCGGCGGGTCGTTCGAGCGCCCGGGTGGCGCCCGCTTACCTGCTCAACGCGCCAGCCGGCCGCTTCGTGCACAGCCTGAAACATCTGGTTGCAGGCGGCTGCGTCCTGGCGCGGGCGTCCGGGTGCTAAACGCCGCGGAACGCAGTCCTTGTCGGCCCTCGTCGAAGTCGGATCGTTAGAATTCGACGAATCGTTGATCCTGAGGAATGGCATGACCTTCTGGAAGTCTGGCACGGTACGCGGCGCCCTCGCGGCGGTCGCTCTCGGCATGTCGGTGCTCGCTGCGCCGGCGGGTGCCAACATGGTCGTGGTGCTGAATTCGGGTGAGGCGAGCGTCAGCCTGATCGATCCGGCCACGCGCAAGGAGGTCAAGCGCTTCCCGGTGGGCAAGGAACCGCACCACCTGATGCGCACGCCCGACGGCAAGTCGTTGATCGTGGGCAACGCGGTCAGCAACGACCTGCACTTTCTCGACCCGATCAGTGGCGAGATTCAGCGCCGCGTGCGCGACATTCCCGATCCTTATCAGCTCGGCTACTCGCCGGACGGCAAGTGGTTTGTCACCGCGGCGCTGCGGCTCGACCGGGTGGACGTCTATGCGGTCGAGGGTGAAGGCCCGACCAAGAGCTTCCGGCCGGTGCGGCAGATCAAGGTGCCCGATGCGCCCAGCCACCTGATCTTCTCGGCCGACAGCCAGTTCGTGTTCGCCACGCTGCAGGACAGTCATGAGGTCGCGGCGATCCGCCTGAGCGACCAGACGCTCGCCTGGAAGATCAAGGTGGGCGACCTGCCGGCCGGCATCTGGATGACGCCCGATGACAAGCATCTGCTGGTGGGCGTCATGGGCAAGGACTACGTCGAGGTGATCGACTGGCGCGCGCGCAAGTCGGTCAAGCAGATCCGGACCGGCAAGGGGGCGCACAACTTCCGGCCGGTGGGCGATGGCCGTCACATTCTGGTCACCAATCGGGTCGCAGGCACGGTCAGCATGATCGACATGCAGACGCTGGAGAAGAAGTTCGACATATCGATCCCGAACGGGCCCGACTGCATGGAGATCTCCGCCGATGGCAAGCAGTTGTGGGTCACGCAGCGCTGGGCCAAGTCGGTTGCTGTGGTCGACCTGGAGTCGCGCAAGGTGATCCAGACTATTCCCGTCGGCAAGTCGCCGCACGGCATCTTCTTCGCCAACAATGCGCCGTGGAAGTGACGTGCCTCCCGGCTCCACGACGCGGGTGGGCCGGGTGATGGATGGCTCGCCGCGGCGCATGCGGAGGCGGTCCGTCTTCGCGATCGCCGGCGGGGCCGCGGTCGTGGCGGCGTTCGTCCCTGTCGCTGCAGCATCGACCGCCACCGCCTGTCCGGCGGGTGCCGTCTATCTGACCCTCGACACCGGGAACATGCGGCACGCGGAGGACATCGCGGCAATCCTGCGCAAGCATCAGGTCAAGGCGACGTTCTTCCTCGCCAACGAGCCCACGCCGCGGGGCGACACGTCGCTCGATCCGGCGTGGGCGGGCTTCTGGCGCACGCTGGCCGACGAGGGCCACGCCTTCGGCTCGCACACCTGGCGCCACGGACGCTTCGCCGGCGACCGCGAGGGAGGGGCGGTCGGCTATCGCCCGCAGTTCGGTGAACGGGCCGGCACTGCGCTGACCCTGACGCCGGCGGAGGTCTGCGAGGAACTCGGGCGCGTCGACAAGATGTTCGAGCGGATGACGGGCCGCAAGCTCGATCCGCTGTGGCGCGCGCCGGGCGGATACACGACCCCCAACGCGCTTGCCGCAGCGCAGCGCTGCGGTTACGCGCACGTGCACTGGGCGCCCGCAGGTTTTCTCGGCGATGAACTGCCGTCGGATCGCTATCCGAACGACATGCTGCTCAAGCGCGCGCTGCGTGACATCCGCGACGGCGACGTGCTGATCGCGCATCTGGGGATCTGGTCGCGCAAGGACCCGTATGCGCCGATGCTCGATCCGTTGATCGACGGGCTGCGCAAGCGCGGCCTGTGCTTCCGCACGCTGCGCGAGCATCCGCAATACGCGGCTGCCGCGCCGGTCGCGCGCGAGCTGGCCGCGGCGAAGGGCACCGCAGGCAAGGTTTCACGCTGAAGCAGCGATCGGGAACGGAGTCATCGTGCTGGAGACGTTGCAACACCTGTTCGACACTGCGCAGACAGCGCTGTTCGAGTCGCTCGTGCAACCGGTCGTCTACCAGATGGGCTGGATGGCGCATCTGGAAGACGCCTACACGGCCACCGAATGGTTCCTGCTTGGGCTGTTGCAGGTGGTCGGCCTGTACCTGGTGCTGCGTCCGCTCGAGGCGCTGTTTCCTGCCGAGCGCTGGACCGACCGGCGCGGCACCGGCGTCGACATCGTCTACACGCTGCTGCACCGGTTGGGCCTGTTCCCGCTCGTCGTGTTCCTGCTGCTGACGCCGCTGTTCGAGCAGGTCACGCAGGGCCTGCGCATGCTGGATTTCACGCCGCTTGCGCTCGACAACCTGTGGCCTGGCGTCACCGACATCCCGCTGGTGAGCTTCCTGATGTATCTGGTGGTGCTCGACTTCGTCGACTACTGGCTGCATCGTGGCCAGCACCGGTTCCGCTGGTGGTGGGAACTGCATGCGTTGCATCACTCGCAGCGCAAGATGTCGTTCTGGGCCGACAATCGCAACCACCTGCTCGATGACCTGCTGGTCGATGTCGTGAAGGCGGCGGTGGCGCTGGCCATCGGCGTGGAGCCGGCGCAGTTCGTCGGGCTGGTGATCGCCACCCGCGTGCTGCAGAGCCTGCACCATGCCAACCTCGCCTGGACGCTCGGGCCGGTCGGACGCGTGATCGTCAGCCCGCTGTTCCATCGCCGCCATCATGCGATCGGCGTCGGACACGAAGGGCGCCATCAGGGCTGCAACTTCGCGGTGCTGCTGCCGGTGTGGGACGTGCTGTTCGGCACCGCCGACTTCCGTCCGGCCGTCGAGCCGACCGGCATCCGCGACCAGCTTCCCGCACCGCAGGGTGTCGAACGCGACTACGGCGGTGGCTTCTGGGCCCAGCAGTGGCTGGGTCTCAAACGGATGATGAGGGTGGGGACGGCATGACCCAGAAGGCGCCGCGTTTCGGCTTGTTCATCGTCGGCGACGAGATTCTCTCGGGCAAGCGCGAAGACAAGCATTTCGCCAAGGTGATCGAACTGCTGGGCGCGCGCGGCCTGCGGCTGTCGTGGGCCCGCTATCTGCCCGACGAGCGCGACACGATCACCGCGGCGCTGGCGCACAGCTTCGGCTCCGATGAAGTGGTGTTCAGTTGCGGCGGTATCGGCTCCACCCCCGATGACCACACGCGACAGGCGGCTGCGGCGGCGCTGGGCCGGCCGATCGTGCTGCATCCCGAAGCGGAAGCACTGATTGCGCAGCGCTGCGCCGAGATGGCGGCCAAGGGACAGGGATCGGCCGACATGACCACGGTCGAGAACCGCCAGCGCCTGAAGATGGGTGAGTTTCCGCAGGGCGCGCGCATCATCCCCAATCCGTTCAACCGGATTGCCGGCTTTGCGGTCGATCAGCACTGGTTCGTGCCCGGCTTTCCGGTGATGGCCTGGCCGATGATCGAATGGGTGCTCGACACGCACTATTCGGCGTTCTTCAACCTTGCGCCGCAGGCCGAGCGCGCGCTGCTGGTGTTCGAGACCGCCGAGTCGCTGATCGTGCCGCTGATGGAGGCGGTCGAGGCGCGTTTTCCCGACGTGCGGGCGTTCTCATTGCCCTCGGTGGGCGACGGCCGCGATGGCCGGCCAAAGCGGCGCCATATCGAGCTCGGCGTCAAGGGTCCGGCTGACCAGGTCGACGAGGCCTTCGAGATCATCGCGCAGGGCGTGCGCGAGATGGGCGCGGAGACGGCGGCGCTGCCTTTGCCTGCCGGCTGACAGCGTCACTGCCGGTGCTGCTCGCCCATTGGCGAGCCGGCGTTCGCGGGCTCGCCGCTTGCCGCGCGGCGGTCTTCGATCAGCAGACCCATGCCCAGAAGCACCAGAAGACCGGCGCACGTGCTGCCCACCAGCCACAGCACGCCGCGCTCGGCCAGCACGCCGCTGAGCACCGGGCCGAGGAATACGCCGCTATCGACGCCGACCCGGTAGAGCGCGGTGCGCCACGCCACGCGCGACGGCGGGCTGTCGCGATTGATCAGTCCGACCGGCAGCATCCACGCCGCCAACCCCACACCGAACAGCACGCAGCCGGCAATCACCCATGGCAGGCTGCCAAAGGCAACCGCCACGATGCCGACCGCCAGCACCAGCAGCACGGTGCCGAGCACGCGTGCGCGCGAGCGGCGGTCGGCCAGCGCGCCGATCGGCAGCAGCAACATGACGTCGACCACTTGCGGGATGGCCAGCAGCATCGAGACGCCCGTGCGGGGCAGGTCGAATTCGCGCGCCGCGCGCAGCGGCAGGATGAACTGGCCAAGCGCCGACCAGGTCAGCGCGATCACGGCGCCCGTGGCGAACGCCAGCAACGTCATCCTCGAAAGCCGCGAGCGGACCGCGTCCTGGCCCTCGGGTACATACCCGCGCGAGAACCACGGTCGCGGGCGACCGTCGTGCGGTTCGAGGGGGACAGCCTTCAGCAGTGCCGGCAGCGCCAGCAACCCGAGGAACTGAGGGAGTGCTGCCACCAGCAGCGTCTTGTTCCACGGCCACTCGGCCGGCAGGAAGCCGGCGCACACCATGCCGCCGAGCACGCCGAGCATTGCGCTCATTTCCAGCGCATTGAGCGCAAAGCCAGGCCGGCTGGCATGCCGGACGATCACCGTGATGCCGCTGAGCATGCCGAACGCATGGCCGACGCCGAACAGCGCGCGGCCCAGGATCAGCAGCCACGGCGGTCCGCCCGAGGCCAGGCACAGCAGTCCGATGGCAAGCGACGCCGTGCCCAGCACGATCGCGCGGCGCAGATGGTGGGTGATGAACAGGCCTGCGGGGAGGTCGGCAAACACGCGGGCCAGCCCGAAGGCGCCGGCGATCGCGCCGAGCATGGCGTCGTCCACGCCGGCGCTGCGGCCGATCTCCGGCAGAAGGACCGGAAAGGCGCCGATCGAAAAGGCGTTGCCAAAGATGATCAGGCAGAGCAGGGCGACGGCGCGATCCATCGGTCGTCGCGCGTGATCGGCCTAGGCTGCGTTTCGGACGATGGTCAGCAGCGCGTCGACGTGCGCCGGCTCGATGGCCCACGAGCAGACGAAGCGGTGCTGCAGAGGATCCGGGCGCCAGGCACGCTGGAAGCGGCAGCCCTGTGCGGTCAATGCGTCGACCTGCGCGTCGCGCATCTGCACGAAGACCTCGTTGCCGTCGGTCGGGTGTACCAGTGCTACGCCGTTGATCGCACGCAGGCCGTCAGAAAGCCGGCGGGCCATCGCGTTGGCGTGGCGGGCGTTGCGCAGCCACAGGTCGTCATCCATGTAGGCGAGCAACTGCGCGGCGAGGAACCGCGTCTTGGGCGCGAAGTGGCCGGAGCGCTTGCGCAGGAAGGCCAGCGCGGTGTCGAAGCGTGGCGTGAAGGTGACGATGGTCTCGACGCCGAATGAGCCGCTCTTGGTGGTGCCCAGGGTCAGCACATCCACGCCCGACTTCCAGCTCAGCTCGGCCGGCGAGGCGCCGGTGGCTGCTGCTGCGTTGGCGAAGCGCGCGCCGTCCATGTGCACGCCGAGACCATGCTGGCGCGCGATCGCAGTGAGTTCGGCGATTTCGTCGGGCCGATAGGCGGTGCCGGCCTCGGTCAGGTTGGTCAGGCTGAGCGCGGAGGGCTGCAGCGAGTGCACGTTGCCGAAGCGCGCCTGCGACAGGTGCCGTGACAGCGCTGCCGCCGACAGCTTGCCGTGCTCGCCTGCGAGCGGCACCTGGCGCGCGCCGAAGCTGAACATCTCCGGCGCGCCGCACTCGTCGGTCTCGATGTGGGCGTCCCAGTGGCAGAGGATGGTCCCGTAGGGCGGCACCATCGCGCCGAGGGCGATCGCATTGGCCGCGGTTCCGGTGCTGACCGTGAACGCCTGCAGGCTGTCGTGCTCGAAGAACGCGCGCAGGCGGCCGAGCGCGCGGCAGGTCCAGTCCTCCGCTTCGAAGTTGGTGGCGAAGCCGACGTTGGCCCCGGTGACGGCCGCCACGAACGCCGGGTGGACCGGCGAGGTGTTCTCGGACCCGAAGTCCAGCGTCAGGGCGGTCGCGCTCATCGCGGCGGCTCCGCCGAGCCGCCTGCGCCAGGCTGCAATCGGAACACAGGCATGCGTCGTTCCGGGCCGTGATCAACGAAGTCGACCGTGACTGCCGCGCCGACCAGCGATGCGCCGTCGACCGGCGCGCCTGGAAGCTGCGCATAGATGCAGGGACCTTCCTCGAGCGCGACGGCCGCAAACACGTAGGGCGCCTCGGCGTTGAAGCCGTCGTGGTGGGTACGCCGCACCGTCGTGTGCGAAATCACGCGGCCGCGACCGCTGGCTTCGATCCACGCCAGATCGGGCCGCTGGCAGTGCGGGCAGCAGACGCGCGGATAGAACACCGCCTGCCCGCAGTCGGCATGGGTGCAGCGCTGGATCATCAGGCGTCCGGCCAGCGCGCCGTCCCAGAACGGACGCGTGAGGTCGTTGACGCGTGGTTGCGGCTTGAGCACGGGGGTTCCGGTGGCGGCGGTCATGCGGCCTCCTGTTCAACGCGTTCGAGGATCGCAGCGCTCGAGCACAGGCCGCGGCCATAGGCCACCATGCCGTAGCCGGAGACCACGCCGCGGGTGCAGCGCACCTGGCGCTCGCCGGCGCGGCCGAGCAACTGGGTCACGCCTTCGACCACGCCGATCATGCCGCCGGCGGCGCCGGCCTGCCCGGCCGACAACTGGCCGCCGCCGGTGTTGACGGGGAACGCGCCGCGCGTGGTGATGTCGGTGCTGCGCAGGAACTCGGCGGTGCGGCCTTTCGCGGTCACGCCGAGGCCCTCCAACTGGACGAAGCACATGACCGGGTAGTCGTCGTAGACCTGCGCGAAGTGCAGGTCGCGCGGGCCGCAGCCGGCGCGCTGGTACAGGCGATCGGCAAAGCCTTCCCAGCCGCCGGGAATCGTGTACGGATCGTTGGCTGGAAAGTTGTGGATCTCCTCGGCGGCCAGAATGCGCAGCGACGGGCCTGGCAGCGTGCGCGCCACCTTCTCGGAGGCAAGCACGATCGCATCGCCGCCGATGCACGGCATCACGCAGTCGTACAGGCGCAGCGGATCGGCGATCGGCTTGGCGTTCAGGTACTCGTCGAGGGTCAGCGGCTTCTTGAACAGCGCATTCGGGTTGCGCAGCGCGTTCTCGCGCAGCGCCACGCAGAAGCGGCCGAAGTCCTCGCGCGTGGCGCCATGCCGCTCCATGTACAGGCGCGTATGCAACGCGAACATGCCATTGGCACCGCCGAAGCCCTGCGGCGACATGAACTCGCGCACCGAGCCGTTGAAGCGGTCCAGCGTCTCGTTGTGGGATGCGACGTCGAACGCGTCAGCAGCGGCGACCACGACGACATCGCAGGCGCCATCGCGGATTGCGCGGGCCGCGTGCGCCATGCCGATGATCCCGGAGGCGCCGCCGTACAGGCCCTGGAACAGGAACCGCGCCTCGATGCCGAGGTGTTCGGCGACCGTGGCCGAATTGTCTGGCGGCAGCATGAACGAGGTGATGGCGAGGCCATCGACATTGCGCCAGCCCAGTCCGGCATCGCGCAGTGCGGCGCTGCCGGCGTCGTACAGCAGCTTCTGCACAGTGTCGGCGGAGCGCTTCGCGTAGACCGTCTGCCCAGCGCCGACGATGCGCACGCCGTCGAAAGGATGCGTCATCTCAAATCACTCCCTGCGCAATCAGTTCGTCAAGCTCGGACGGGCTCAGTCCGAGCAGCCCGGTGTAGACCTCGACGTTGTCGGCCCCGAGTGCGCGTCCCGAGTGGCGTACCTCGCCCGGCGTGCCGATGAAGCGCGGCACCACGCCCTGCATGCGGACGCTGCCGAAGTCGTCGTCGGCGACCGGGACGATGTTTTGGCGCGCGATGTACTGCGGGTCGCGCACGATGTCGCGGATGTCGAGCACCGGGCCGGCGACCACGTCGGCCTTCTCGAACAGGGCCATCGCATCGTCGCAGTCGTATCGCGCGAACCAGCCGGCGATGATGGTGTCGAGCGCGACGTCGTTGTCGCAGCGCGATGTGTTGTCAACAAAGCGCGGGTCGGTGATCAACTCCGGCATGCCGATCGCCTCGGCCAGCCGCTCGAACGTGCGCTGCGAGCTCGCCGAGATGCCGACCCAGCGGCCGTCGCGCGTCTGGTACGTGTTGCGCGGTGAGTCCTCCGCCAGCCGGTTGCCCTGGCGCTGCTTGACGATGCCGAGCTGGTCGAAGCCGATCACCTGCGACTCGACCAGGCGGAACAACGGCTCATACAGGCTGACGTCGATCTCCTGGCCCTTGCCGTCTCCGTGATCGCGGTTGTAGATCGCGAACATCGCCGACATCGCGGAAAACGTCGCGGCCACCGAGTCGGCCAGCGGAAAGCCCGGCAGCGTGGGCGGCTTGTCGGGGAATCCGGTGAACGATGGAATGCCCGAGAAGCTCTCGGCGATCGTGCCGTAGCCGCCGCGCTTCGCGTACGGGCCGGTCTGGCCGAAGCCGGAGACCCGCACCATGATCAGACGCGGATTGATCTTCGACAGCTCGGCGAAGCCCAGTCCCCATTTCTCGAACGTGCCGGGCTTGAAGTTCTCGATCAGGATGTCGGCATCGCGCACCAGCTCGCGGAACAGTTGCTGCGCGCGCGGTTTCGACAGCGCCAGCGTGATCAGCCGCTTGTTGCGGCCGATCACCTTCCACCAGAGCGAACGGCCTTCCTTCATGGGCGCCCAGTGACGCATCGAGTCGCCGATGCCGGGCATCTCGATCTTGATGACGTCCGCGCCGAAGTCGGCGAGCTGGGTTGCCGCAAGCGGACCGGCAATCATGTTGCCGGCATCGAGAACGCGCAGTCCACTGAGCGGACCCGCGCGCTTTGTCGAGCGGCGGGCCTCGGCGGATGTCGTGTGGTTTGAGTCGGTAATGGCGGGCCTCTTTGATCGATACGCGCCTTCCGAGTGCAGCCGAACGGATCTGATGCATGGCTGCACATCAATGGCGCATTGCACTGCAGAACGAAAAAACCAACGTTGCGTTATCGATAACTTCCAAAAAATGGAAGGTTATTTCTTATTTCTCGGCTAATGTTTCACCAACCATGAACCTAGGTCAAGACATTCCTGTACGTCGAACGTCGTCATCAGACGACGTGTCAACCGACCAACCGCTTGATCGCGCGCTGGCGATTCTGGGTGTCGTGGCCGATGCGGCGCGTCCGATCTCGATCACTGAAATTGCGGTCGACTGCGGACTGCCGGTGCCGACAGTGCATCGACTGGTGGCGCAACTCGAAAAGCGTGGGTTGCTGACGCGCGCCCTCGGCTCAAAGCGGGTCGTTGTCGGAAGCGCGTTGGTGCGCCTGTCGATGGCATCGCTCGAAGCGGCGATCCGCGCCGATCGTCCGCATCAGGTGCTGGCCGCGCTTGCACAGCAGATCGGCGAGCACGTGCAGATCGGCCGGCGCGTCGACAGCCAGATCGTCTACGTCGATACCGCCAAGGCGCCGCGGTCGGAGGGCCTGTACTTCGAGCAGGGCCGGCGTGCGCCGCTGCACTGCACGTCGATCGGCAAGCTGTTTCTTGCCGAGATGAGCGATACCGATCTCGACTGGTGGCTTGCGCATGCACCGATCGAACGCTTCACGCCGTCGACCATCGTCGCGCCAGGTTCGCTGCGTGCGGCCGTGAAGCGGGTGCGCCGTGAGAGTTGGGCGTGCAGCAATCAGGAGTATGTGCTTGGCGTCGTCGGCTGTGCCGTTCCGATACGCGATACCGCGGGCCGCCTGATTGCGGGCCTGGGCATCTCCGCGCCTAGCGCGCGCTTTCCGTTTGACCAGCTCGGCCGCTATCGCAAGGTCATGGAGTCGGCAGCCGCCGAGGTCGCTGAAGCGCTATCGAGCGAGGACTGAGCCGGGCCTTCGAAGACCGGGTTCACCGGACATGAGGACATCTTCCGATGCAGCAGACACCACCGAAAATCGTTGACGAGCCGAGTGTCTGGACATCGTCCGATCTTGGCCCCGCGCGGTCATGGGTGCGGACTTTGTCATCTGCCTGCCAGGACGAGATCGAAGTTGCCGTTCGCCGCGCGGCTGCGGCCGGCAAGGACTACACGCAGGTCAGCCGCGCTGATTTCCCGTTGCCGCAGACCGCGCCCTTGCTGCGCGACGTTTTCCGCGAACTGGAAGACGGTATTGGCTTCGCGGTCGTCGGCGGCTTCCCGGTCGAGCGCTTCACCTACGAGGAATCGCTGATCGGGTATGCCGGGCTGTCGAGCCATTTGGGGGTGCTGGTCGACCAGAGCTACGCGGGCGCGATGAAGGCCGATGTCAAGGACCTCGGGCTCGCTTATGGCAAGGACGTGCGCGGCTACCAGAGCAACGCCATGCTGCGGTTCCACACTGACGGTGCCGTGCTCACCGGGCTGCTTTGCCTCGAAACGGCCGACGAGGGCGGGCTGAGCGTGCTGGCCAGCTCGGGCGCGCTGAGCAACGCGATCCTGCGCGAGCGTCCCGACCTGCACGCGCTGCTGGTCGAGGGCTTCCATCATCACCGGCGCGGCGAGCATGCGCCGGGTGACAACCCGATCTCGCCGGCACCGATTCCGGTGTTCGCGTTCTACGACGGCCTGCTGCACTGCACGTATGACCGTAACCAGTCGTTGTGGTCGCGCGAGGAGGGTGTGGTGTTCAGCCCGCAGCAGATCGAGGCGATGGACTACCTCGACGGCCTGCTGGCCCGCAGCGAGTTCCAGCTGCACATGGAAATGCGCAAGGGCGATATCCAGTTTCTGAACAATTTCACGGTCCTGCACTCGCGGACCGAGTACCGCGATGGTCCCGACCGGAAGCGCCACCTCGTGCGCTACTGGATCGATGTTCCAGACGGCAAGCGGAAGGGACTGACGACGCGCGATCTGTACGTGCGCGACGGCAGGCTTGTCGAGCAGTCATAGCAGTCACCAGCCACAACAACCACGCAATCAAGGAGAAAAGGCCATGCTCAGGAAGCTGTTGGGTTCGATCGCAATCGCCGGCCTCGTCGGGACGGGGGCTGCGCAGGCACAGGACAAATCGCGTCTGGACGAAATTCTGGCGCGAGGCAAGGTGATCGTCGGCGTGACCTCGGAGGCGCCGCCGTTCGGTTTCATCGACGACAAGGGTGAACTGGTCGGCTTCGACATCGACATCGCCAAGCTGATTGCCCGGCACCTGTTCAACAAGGACGACTCGCCGAAGCGAATCGAATTCGTCAGGCAGGGCTTCGCAGCGCGCTGGCCCAATGTGGAAAACGGCACCGTCGACTTCGGCATCCAGGTCACGACGATCCTGCCGGATCGCGTGCTGCGCGTGGCCTTCACCCGCGCCTACATCGACAGCGGCATCGTGATGGTCGTCCGCAAGAACTCGCCTTACAAGCGGCTGAAGGACCTCGACGACGCCAAGCTCACGACGGCGCTGCTGACCAATCCGCAGCAGGCCGAGCGCGCCAAGCAGTTCTTCCCCAAGGCCAAGACCCAGATCTTCGACTCGGTTGCCGCCCAGTTCACCGCGGTCAAGACCAATCGCGCCGACGCTGCCCAGCTCGACACCCCTGTGGCGCGCTGGTACGTCAAGCAGAACCCCGACATGCGGATCATCGAGGAGCCGCTGGTGCCGCCGACCAACAACGCCATCTTCATGAAGACCGGCGACTTCAAGCTGTGGCACACGCTCGACACGCTGGTGGGCGAGATGACCGGCGGCAGCCTGTACAACGAGTACTCGGCGATCTACGAGAAGTGGTTTGGCGAAAAGCCGCTGCACGCCAAGTACTACGTGAAGCGCTGACCGACAACGGCCGACGGGGCGCGCGGTGGACGTCAACTGGTGGTTGATCAAGCTGAGGCTGATCTCCAGCATCTATCCGCAGATGCTGGAGGCCCTCGGCGTCACGCTGACGATCGCCGCGCTTGCCCTTCCGTTGGCGGTAGCGCTCGGCGCAGTGATCGCGGTGCTGCGCATGTTCGGCCCGAAGCCGCTCGGTTGGATCCTGGGCGGCTTCATCGAGTTCATGCGCAACACCCCGCTGCTGCTTCAGATGTTCCTGCTGTATTTCGCGCTGCCGGCGATGGGCTGGCGGCTCGACGGGCTGTACTGCGGGGTGCTTGCAATCGCGTTGCAGCACTCCGCATTTCTCGCGGAAACCTTTCGCGGCGCGATCGAGACGGTCAGCCGCCGCCAGTGGGAGGCGGCGCGTGCGCTCGGCATTCGTGACCGTAGCGCGCTCTGGCACCTGATCCTGCCGCAGGCCGCAATCAAGGTCGCCGCGCCGATCGGCAACCAGCTGATCATCCTGATCAAGGACACCTCGATCGTCTCGGGCATCGCGGTGCTCGACCTCACGCTGACCGGCAAGATCATCCTCGAGCGCAACGCGGCGTCGTTCGAGGTCTTCATCGTGGTGGCCACGTTCTACCTGGCGCTGACCATTCTGCTGGGCCTGCTGGTGCGGTTCGTCGAGTCGCGCACGCGGACGATGGTGGGCTGATGCAGCTCGACGTCCTGATTCAGAGCCTGCCGTACCTGGCCAAGGGCGCGGTGCAGACCGTGTGGATGGCAGCGGTCGCGATCATGGTCGGGTCGCTCGTCGGCATGGCGCTTGGCTTCGCCGCGGTGTCGCGCTTTGCGCTTCTGCGCTGGCTGATCGACGGCTACGTGTTCCTGATTCGCGGCATCCCGGTGCTGGTGCTGATGTTCATCACCTACTACGCGTTCCCGGCCCTCGGCTATCGCGTATCGGCCTACGCGGCGGTGACGGTTGCGCTCACCATCTACGCAGCGGCGTTTTACACCGACGTGATGCGCGGCTGCCTGCAGTCGGTGCCGCGCGGCCAGACCGAGGCCGCCAAGAGCCTCGGCCTGAGCCGAAGCTGGATCGTGTTCGACATCCTGTTCCCGCAGGCGATGAAGGCGTCGATTCCGCCCTGGCTGAACACCTCGATCGTGATGGTCAAGAGCACCGCCTACTCAGCCATCGTCGGTGGATGGGAACTCACCTACGCGGCCAAGGAAACGGTCGAGCGCACGCTCGCGACCTTCGAGATCTTCGGCGCCGTCATGATCTTCTATTTCGTCATCTGCTATCCGCTGTCGCTGCTGTCTCGGCATATCGAGAAGCGTGCCGCGGTGGTTCACTGAGGCCCGCGATGTCCGCCATGATCGAAGTCAGCAACGTGGTCAAGAGCTTCGGGGCGCTTGAGGTGCTCAAGGGTGTGTCCTTCGAGGTTGCCCAGGGCGAGGCGGCCGTCATCATCGGCGCCAGCGGATCGGGCAAGTCCACGATCCTGCGCTGCATCAACTTTCTCGAAGACTTTCAGGGCGGCACGATCCGCGTCGACGGGCAGTCGGTCGGCTACGACACGCGCCCCGACGGCGGCCGCGTCGCGCAGAGCGAGGCCACGATCGCGCGGCATCGGCAGGAAGTCGGCATGGTGTTCCAGAGCTTCAACCTGTTCCCGCACAAGACCGTGGTGGAGAACGTGATGACCGGGCCGGTCCGGGCCAAGGGCATGGCGCGCAAGGAGGCGCGCGACATTGCCGAGGCGCTGCTGGCCAAGGTGGGGCTGTCGGCCAAGCTCGACGAGTTGCCTGCCAACCTGTCGGGCGGCCAGCAGCAGCGCGTGGCGATCGCGCGTGCGCTGGCCATGCAGCCGAAGGTCATGCTGTTCGACGAGGTGACTTCGGCCCTCGATCCGGAGCTGGTGGGCGAGGTGCTGCGCGTGATCCGTGATCTTGCCAATGAAGGCATGACGATGATCCTGGTCACGCATGAGATGCACTTCGCACGCGATGTTGGCGACAAGCTGATGTTCTTCGATCAGGGCCGGATCCTGCAGCAGGGCGCGCCCAAGGACGTCCTCGATCACCCCGACAGCGAGCGGCTCAAGACATTCCTGCGCCGCTTTTCGGCAGCCAACTACCTGTAGCTCAGGCGCCGCCCGAATACACGCGCACCGTGTTGAGCGTCATGCGCGCCAGCAGCTCGATCATCGCCATCCGGTACATGGACACCGCTTCGTGAGCGCTGATGCAGGCATCGCCCTGCGTACCCACGATCACCACCTCGTCGCCCGCGCGCACGTCCGGGATGTCGGTGACGTCGATGATCGTGTGCTCGGTCGCACGCGGGCCGATGATGCGGGCGCGCTGGCCGCGCACCAGAACGGCGCCGCCGGCGGGTTCGCGTGGGAGGCCATCCTTGAAGCCGAACGCGATGACCGCGGTGCGCAGCGCGCCGGGTGCCGCGCGGTGCCGCTCGTCGGCAAAGTCGAAGTCGGCGGGGATGGTCTTGACCTGAAGGACACGCGACTTGATTGCACGGATCACCGGCCGCAGATCGGCGCGTCCTTGCCACGGGTCCTCGATCATTCCGTACAGCATGCGTCCGGGATTGACGGCGTTCAGGTTCAGTTCCGGATAGCCGAGCATCACCCGGCTGCTGGCGGCCATCAGCTCGATGTCGCCAAAGCCAGCCCCTCGCGCTTCCGCGGCGGCACGCTCGAACAGACGGTGTTGCTGCGCGACGGCGGGCGCCGATTCGACCGCGCTCAGGTGCGTGTAGATGCCGACCACGTCGACGCTGGGCGCGCGGCGCAGCGTGGCGAAGACACGTGGCCATTCATTAGGAACGAAGCCGAGCCGGCCGTAGCCGCAGTCGATCTCGACATGGACCTTGACGCGACGCCCGACGCTGGCCATCGCCTCCAGGCTGTCGACATCGTGGACGGTGACGATCAGGTCCAGGTCGGCCACGGCCCGTGCTGCATCCGGGCAGGTGCTCGCATAGAGCAGGATCGGCGCGTCGATGCCGGCTGCGCGGATGCGCTCGGCGTCTTCGGGATCGGAGACAGCAAAGGCGTCGGCGCCGGCCGTCAGCATCGTGCGCGCCGTCTCGCGCGTGCCGCAGCCGTAGGCGTTGTTCTTGCACACCGCGTAGAAGCGGTCTGTCGGTCGCAGCAGTTTGCGGATGGTGCGCACGTTGTGCGCGAGCGCATCGAGATCGATTTCGGACCAGGCGGGGCGAGCGGTGGGCGGCAAAGGTGCCATCTTGAGGTTCCGCGCACGGGCCGCGCGGCATCGGTTGCGTTGGCGTTGAGTATGCACGGCACATGCGGCCGCTGTCGGTCGCAAGTTTCACAAACCGAGAGAGAGCGATGAAAACAATCGAGGGCATGATTACCGCGATGGTGACGAGCTTTACCGACGACGGCGCGCTCGACGAGGCAGGTCTGCGTGCTGCGGTCCGTCACCAGATCGACAGCGGCGCGGAAGGCCTGTGCCCGCTCGGCGGCACCGGCGAGCCGCTGTCGCTGACGGTGGACGAGCACAAGCGGGTGATCGACGTCGTGGTCGATGAAGCGGCGGGTCGCGTGCCGGTCGTGATCGGCACGCTGCTCGGGCGTCAGGCCGACATCATCGAATGTGGCCGCCATGCGCGTCGCGCCGGTGCCGACGCCATCATGGTGATCCCGCCGTACTTCGTGGTGGCCAAGCCGCCGCACATTCGGCAGCACTTCGAAGCGATCGCCGAGGCGGTTGACATGCCGATGGTGTTGTTCCACGGGCCGACCCGCAGCGGCGTGCGGCTCGACGCTGACACGATCCTCATGCTGCTCGACGCGGTGCCGCGGTTCGTTGCGATCAAGGAGACATCGGGCGATCTGGTGATCGCTGGCGAGTTGCTGCGGCGCGCCCGCGCTGGGTTCCGCGTGCTGCAGGGGTTCGACGAGTTCGTACTGCCGACTTTCGCGCTCGGCGGGCACGGCGCCGTGCTGTCGCTCGGCTGCCTGATCCCGGGTCTTCTGCAGGCGCTGGCTACCGCGTGTCGGGCCGGCGATCTGGCGACCGCCCGGCGCATCCAGCTCGACATCCTGCCGCTATGCCGGGTGATCTACGGCGAGCCCAACCCGGGCCCGCTCAAGCTGGCGCTGAAGATGGCGGGTCGTTCCGCCGGTCCGACGCGGGCGCCGATCTATGCCCCTTCCGCACAGACGTCGGCGCTGTTGTACGAACTGCTGCCGCCGCTGCTGGCAGCGGAGCGGGATGCGCGGCAGGGCGTGAATGGCTGAATGCTGGCAGATCGTCGTACCCGAGCCGTTCCCGGCCTCGGCGCTCGCGCTGCTTGACGAACGCTTCGACGTGCGCGTCGGCCGCAGCGGCGCCGCGTATGGCGAAGACGAGCTGATCGCGCTGGCCGGGCAGGCCGACGCGCTGGCGATCTATTCCCGGGATCGCATCAGCGCGCGCGTGCTGGCGGCTTTGCCGCAGCTCAAGGTGATCGCCAAGGGTGGGTCGCGCCCGAGTTCGAACGTCGACATCGAGGCCGCGCAGCGTCGCGGTGTCCGCGTGTTGTGGACGCCAGGCGCCAACGCCGTCAGCGTGGCGGAAATGACGATGGCGCTGATGCTTTCACTGGCACGCGACCTGCCTGCTCTTCGCAATCGCCTCACGCACGGCGGTTGGCGCGACTTCGGCTTGCTCGGACGCGAACTGGCAGGGACGACCGTTGGCCTGATCGGCTTTGGCGCGGTCGGACGCGAGGTGGCTGCTCGGTGCCGTGCATTTGGACAGCAGGTACTCGTCTGTGATCCAAACCTCGATGATCAGTGCGCCGAGGCGCTGGGCGCCGCCGGCGTCGAATTCGAGGAATTACTGGCGCGCAGCGACATCGTGTCCCTGCATTGCGAACTCAATGCGGCAACCGCTCGCCTGATCGATGGAAAGGCGCTCGCACGGATGAAGTCGGGCGCGTGGCTGATCAACACCGCGCGTGGGGGGCTGGTCGACGAACAGGCGTTGCTCGCGGCGCTGGATGCCGGCCTGCTCGCGGGCGCAGCTCTGGATGTGTTTGCCGTCGAGCCGCCGCCGGTCGGTCATTCGCTGGTCGGCCACCCACGTGTGCTGTGTACGCCGCATGTTGCGGCGTTCACCACCGAGTCGATTCACCGCGAGAGCGCCTGGGCGCTCGAGGATGCGGCGCGGGTCCTGCAGGGGCTCGCGCCCCGCTACGCGCCTGCTCAGGGTTAGCCCGCCTTACTGCGGCCCTTGGGCGCTTCGACAATCCGGGTTTTCACAGAGCGCGACGGTTGGTGGCGAGCGCGCCGTAAGGCGTGCGCCTTTCTCGAGCGCGTCGGATTTCCGTGGAGGATCATCCTTTGAACCAGCCTGCTTCTGCCTACGACCTCAAGCCCTGGGTCAAGCACTACGGCAAGAGTGTCGCCGCCGAACTTGCGCCGCCTCAGTTTCCTCATCTGGGCGCGCTTCTCGCCGACGCCGCTGGCCGCCACGGACCGAAGATTGCGTTCACGACCTGCATGCCCAACGGCATGCACGGTTCGCTGACCTATGCGCAGGTCGATGCTTATGCCGATGCCTTTGCGGTCTATCTTCGAAACGTGCTCGGACTGCCGCAGGGTGCCCGAGTCGCGCTTCAGACGCCCAATTGCCTCGCTTATCCGGTGTGCGCATTCGGCATCCTGAAGGCAGGCTGCGTTCTGGTGAACACCAATCCGCTGTACACGGCTGCCGAGATGGCTCACCAGTTCAACGACAGCGGTGCCGAGGCGCTGGTGATCGTCGACATGTTTGCCGACAAACTCGAACAGATCCTGGCATCGACGCGGATCCGCAAGGTCATCGTTGCTGAGGTACCCCAGTTCTTTTCGGCGATTCCGCGCGCAGTGATCCGCGGGGTGATGAAGGTCTGGAACCAGGTGCTCCCCCCGATCAAGGTCGAGCACGTTCGCCTCAACTGGGTCCTGGCCGAGGGTGCGATGGT
This sequence comes from uncultured Burkholderiaceae bacterium, assembly GCA_964616395.1. Classification (GTDB taxonomy): domain Bacteria; phylum Pseudomonadota; class Gammaproteobacteria; order Burkholderiales; family Burkholderiaceae_F; genus JALHMQ01. Next base: position 2,228 of record CAZTUT010000026.1, on the reverse strand, counting down.
GCGCCAGCGCGACAGCGTCGATGTGGCCTCCTATACCCGCGGCATCGGCCTCGATTCGATCGCCGCGTTGCAATACACGGGCGGCACCACCGGGGTCAGCAAGGGCGCGATGCTCACACATGGCAACCTGCTGAACAACCTGACCCAGGCCTTCGCGATGGGGCGCAGCCACATCGAGGAGGGCAAGGAAGTTGTCCTGACTGCGCTGCCGCTTTATCACATCTTCGCGTTCACATTCAATCTTCTGAGCTTCTACACCGTCGGCGCACGCAACATTCTCGTGCCAAGCCCACGGCCGATCCAGAACCTGCAGCGCGCCTTCGATAACTACCCGATTACCTGGGTCAGTGGCGTCAACACGCTCTTCAATGCGCTGATGAACGAAGAATGGTTCGCTGCGTTTCCGCCGGCCAAACTGAAGGCCGCTGTCGCGGGTGGCGCGGCGCTTCAGAGCGCGGTGGCTGCACGTTGGCAAAAGATGACCGGAACCCGGATCGCCGAGGGCTACGGTCTCACCGAGTCGTCGCCGGTGGTTTGCTTCAACCCGATTGAAGGCGTGCAGAAGCCCGATTCCATCGGCATTCCCGTGCCGGGCACGGAGGTGCGCCTGGTCGATGACGCCGGCAACCCGGTTAAGGCTGGCGAGCCTGGCGAACTGATCGTGCGAGGCCCGCAGGTGATGGCCGGCTACTGGCAGCGTCCCGACGAGACCGCGCGCACCCTTAAGGACGGGTGGCTCTACACCGGCGACATCGCGACCATGGACGCCGATGGCTTCTTCCGCATCGTTGATCGCAAGAAGGACATGATCCTGGTGTCTGGCTTCAATGTGTACCCGAATGAAGTGGAAGACGTGATTGCCCAGCACGATGCAGTGCTTGAAGTCGCGGTCATCGGTGTGCCGGACAGCCGTAGCGGCGAGTCGGTACGGGCCTATGTGGTCCCTCAGCGTGAGGGTCTGACCGAGGAGCAGGTGCGGGCACACTGCAAGCAGTTCCTGACCGACTACAAGATCCCGCGCAGCGTCGAGTTCCGCAAGGAACTTCCCAAGACGCCGATCGGCAAGATCCTGCGCAAGGATCTGAAGGCCGAATACCAGAAGCAGAAGTCCGCCTGAGCGGCGCGAGGAGAACTGTCAGATGCTTACCGAATTCGAAACCAAGCTGCTCGGCATCATGATGATGGTCATCATGCTGGGCATGGGCGCGTCGCTCACCTTCAAGGACTTCCGCATCGCGTTCAGGAAGCCGCAGGGCATTCTGGTCGGGCTGGTTTGCCAGTACGGGATCATGCCTTTCCTCGGCTATGCGCTCGCCGTTGTGCTCGGTCTGCCGCCTGCGCTCGCGATTGGCTTGATCCTGATGGGCTGCATGCCTGGAGGCACGACGTCGAACATCTTCACGTACTTCAGCAAGGGGGCGCTGGCGTTGTCGATCATGATGACGATCTGTTCGACGCTCGTCGCCGTTGCCATGGTGCCGGCGCTGCTCGAGTTCTATTCGCAACTCAAGGGTCTGCCCAGCGAGTACAGCGTCCCCGCTGGCAATGTCGCGCAGGTGCTGGTGGTGCTGATCGTGCCGACTCTCATTGGCATGATTTTGCGGAAATGGAATCCGAATGTCGGTGCAACGATCGAGTTGCTCGGCGGCGCCTTGGGTATCTTCGTGATCCTGTTCCTGGTGGTGACCTGGGTGCCGCGCAACCACATGCTGCTGGCCACCACACCGTGGCCGGTCTACTTCGCAGCGATCGGTCTTGGACTGGTCGGCATGTTGCTTGGCTTCGCCCTGAGCCGTCTGCTCCGTCAGGATGCGCGTCGCTCGCGCACCATCGCACTGGAGACGGGCATCCAGAACGGCCCGCTTGCCGTGTTGATCGTGGTGCTCACGTTCAAGGGTGACATGCAGCAACAGGTGCTGCTCATTCCGGTTCTGTACTCGCTGTTCATCGTGCTGACGTCGAGCGCGGTGACCGTGTGGTTCCGCCGAATCACCACGCGCGAGGAACTGTCGCGCGATCAGGCCAAGGTGCCGAGCGCCGCTGTCGCCGCTACCTGATTCCGCTTACAGACGACCGTTCGGGCGTGATGCCGGGCGGTGTCTCAACTTCGAAGGGCTCCCCCATGGGAGCCCTTTTTGTTTTGCGATTCGGCGGCGCAGCATGATGCTGCACTGAACAACAAGATTGTTGACACTTTTGTTGACAATAAAGTTGACGGGAAATATGGT
>CAZTUT010000025.1:0-26313 GCA_964616395.1 uncultured Burkholderiaceae bacterium | reverse complement strand
CGCAGGTGGCAGCCGGCCGCTCGGGGCTGCTGCATGCGTCGACCGGCGCCGGCAAGACCTATGCGCTGTGGTTCGCGCTGCTCAATCGCGCGCTGGCCGGCGAGGTGGCCGGCGGTGGCCTGCGGCTGCTGTGGGTCACGCCGATGCGCGCGCTGTCGGCCGACACCGCGCGCGCGCTGGAAGCGCCGCTGGCCGATCTGGGGCTGGACTGGACGGTCGGCGTGCGCACCGGTGACACCGACAGCGCCGAGCGCACGCGCCAGGGCCGGCAGTTGCCGGAGGCACTGGTCACCACGCCCGAGAGCCTGACGCTGCTGCTGGCGCGCGCCGATGCGCCGCAACTGCTGGCCGGCGTGCAACTGGTGGTGGTCGACGAATGGCACGAACTGATCGGCGGCAAGCGCGGCGTGCAGGTGCAGCTGGCGCTGGCGCGGGTGCGGCGGCTGGCGCGCGCCGCGCCGCCGGTCTGGGGCCTGAGCGCCACGCTGGGCAACAGCGTGGAGGCGATGCGCGCGCTGCTGGCGCACGATGACGGCGTGCTGGTGCACGGCCGGATCGACAAGGCGATCGTCATCGACACGCTGCTGCCGGAGACGCCGGGCCGCTTCCCCTGGGGCGGGCACCTGGGCCTGCAGATGCTCGAACCGGTGGTGCGCGAGATCGCCGCCGGCGGCACCACGCTGGTGTTCACCAACACGCGCTCGCAGGCGGAGATCTGGTACCAGGCGATCCTCGACGCCAAACCGGCATGGGCCGGACTGATCGCGCTGCATCACGGCTCGCTCGACAAGTCGGTGCGCGACTGGGTCGAGGCGGGCCTGAAGGCTGGCACGCTGAAGGCGGTGGTGGCCACCAGCAGCCTCGATCTGGGCGTGGACTTCCTGCCGGTCGACCGCGTGCTGCAGATCGGCTCGGCCAAGGGCGTGGCGCGGCTGCTGCAGCGCGCCGGCCGCAGCGGCCATGCGCCGGGGCGTGTGTCGCGCGTGACGCTGGTGCCAACCCACGCGCTGGAACTGGTGGAAGCGGTCGCCGCGCGCAAGGCCGCCGCGGCCGGCCGGGTGGAGTCGCGTCAGTCGCCCGACAAGCCCCTCGACGTGCTGGTGCAGCATCTGGTCACGGTGGCGCTGGGCACCGGCTTCGAAGCGGCGCAGATGCTCGCCGAGGTGCGCTCAACCGCCAGCTACGCCGGCCTGACCGATGCCGAGTGGGCCTGGTGCCTGGACTTCGTGACCGGCGGCGGCGAGGCGCTACGCGCCTATCCGGAGTACCGGCGCGTGGCGCTCGGCGACGACGGCCTGTACCGGGTTGCCGATGCGGCGGTGGCGCGGCGCCACCGGATGTCGGTCGGCACCATCGTCTCGGAGTCGGCGATGCTGGTGAAGTGGCAGCACGGCGGCAGCCTCGGCTCGATCGAGGAGAGCTTCATCGCCCGGCTGCGCCCCGGCGACAGCTTCACCTTCGCCGGCCGCCGGCTCGAGCTGGTGCGGGTGCGCGAGATGACCGCCTACGTGCAACTGGCCAAGCGCGACGCCGGCGTGGTGCCGCGCTGGAACGGCGCGCGCATGCCGCTGTCGAGCGAGCTGGCCGATGCGCTGCTGGCCGAACTGGAGGCGGCGCGCGCCGGCTGCTTCGACAGCGCGGAGCTGCAGCGCGTGCGCCCGCTGCTCGAGATTCAGCAGCGCTGGTCCGAGATTCCTGCACGCGACACGCTGCTGCTGGAGACCTGGCAGTCGCGCGAGGGCCGGCATCTGTACTGCTATCCGTTCGCCGGCCGTCTGGCGCACCTGGGCATCGGCTCGCTGCTGGCGTGGCGCCTCGGCCGCGCCCAGCCGGCCACCTTCAGCATCTCGGTCAACGACTACGGCTTCGAGCTGATGACCACCGCCGAGCTGGAGTGGACGGCCGCGCTGTCGCCAGCGCGCGGCCTGCTGTCCGACGACAACCTGCTCGACGACATCCTTGCCAGCCTCAATGCCGGCGAGCTGTCGGCGCGCCGCTTCCGCGAGATCGCGCGGGTGGCCGGGCTGGTGTTTCAGGGCTACCCGGGGCAGCCCAAGTCGGCGCGCCAGCTGCAGGCCTCGTCGGGCCTGTTCTACGAGGTGCTGCGCAAGTACGACGCCGGCAACCTGCTGCTGGGGCAGGCCGATCGCGAGGTGCTGGAGCAGGAGCTCGACCTGGCGCGCATCCGCGCCGCGCTGGCCTGGATGCGCTCGCGCAAGCCGGTGCTGCGGGCGATCTCGCGGCCCACGCCGTTCGCCTTTCCGCTGCTGGTCGAGCGGCTGCGCGAGCAGCTCAGTACCGAGAAGCTGGCCGACCGCGTGGCGCGGATGGTGGCCGAACTGGAGCGGCGCGCAGGCGCGGCTGACTGAGCACGCGTCGGCGAGGCTGTGCGGTTCAAGCAACGACGCGGATGCGATCACCGGGCCGTCGCGTCTTCGCGGCACGCGTGAGGGTGGTGCGCGCAGGCGTCGCGTTCGTTGGAATCCGTGCCACAAGAGGTACAAGATATGCCAGTGCCGGTCGAGCCTCGGACAACATCTTGTGGCACTGAAACGCGCGTGCACCGGGCGCTCGCGGCGCAGCGTGGCGGTTTCTCCTCTGAAGCAATGTTGATCGTGCGCGAAATTTGCGCGTTTTCCCTCTGAAAAAGCCTTGCTTCCCTCTGAGAATCGCGCTTAGTATCCGCGCACGCAACGAGAGCGCTCTCTTGTTCATGTCAGTCGAGAACGCTGTCGCTGTGCACTTCAACCTCGATTAGGAGTGTTTTGATGGCAACCAAGAAAGCCCCGGCCAAGAAGGCCGCTCCCGCGAAGAAGGCCGCGGCCAAGAAGGCGCCGGCCAAGAAGGCCGCTCCCGCCAAGAAGCCTGCGGCCAAGAAGGCTGCTCCCGCCAAGAAGGCCGCTCCGGCCAAGAAGGCGGCCAAGAAGGCTCCTGCCAAGAAGGCCAAGACGGCACGCAAGCCGAACGCCGCTTTTATGGCGCCCAAGCAGCCGCACGGCCCGCTGGCCGCGATCATCGGTGACAAGGCCATGCCGCGCACCGAGATCACCAAGAAGATCTGGGAATACATCAAGAAGAACAAGCTGCAAGACGCCGTCAACAGGCGCATGATCAACGCCGACGACAAGCTGAAGGCGCTGTTCGGCAAGGCGCAGGCGTCGATGTTCGAACTGACCAAGATGGTCAACAAGTACGTCAAGTAATACCCGCCGCAGCCGGAGCGATCCGGCAGCCGCATGGAACCCGGAACGGAGCGATCCTTCCGGGTTCTTTTTTGTCTCGTACGGGTCGCCGCGAAGGTCACTTGCCGACCGTGCATGCTTCGTTGCACGATGGCGCCCACGCATGAATTCGTTCAGGAGAATCCGATGACGTTTGTCCCATCCGTCCGCCGCCTGCTGCTGGCGGCCAGTGCCTGCCTGCTGGCAGCCTGCGCCAGCACCAGCCTGGAAGGCAGCTGGAGCAATCCGGCGCTGCCGCGCGAGCCGATCAGCGGCCCGGTGTTGGTGGTGGGCGTGGCGCGCGATGACATCGTGCGCCGCGTGTACGAAGACGGCATGGTGGCGCAGCTGGCTGCGCGCGGCATCAAGGCGATGCCGAGCTACGGTCTGGTGGCCGGGCCGCTCGGCCCCAAGGCGCACGACGAGGTGCTGGCGGCCGCGCGTAAGGCGGGAGCGCGGCAGCTGCTGTCGACCGCGGTGATCGGCCAGGACCGCGAGCAGGTGGTCACACAGGACCCCGGCCCGTTCATCGGCATGGGCGGCTACGGTCGCTGGTACGGTGCCTACTGGGGTATGTCGTTCCCGGTGCGCACGGAGGTGCGCAGCTACGCGGTGTACACCGCGCAGACTTCGCTGGTCGACGTGGCCGGCGAGCAGTTGCGCTGGACTGCGCGCACCCGCACCGCCGACCCGCGCGACGTCACGCGCGAGACCCAGGCCTTCGTCGAGGTGATCGTCAAGTCGATGACCGAGGCGAAGCTGCTGCCGCCGGCCAAGTAGGCGTACCGCGCCCGCTCAGGGCGCAATCGTGAACGCGGTGCCGCGCTCGGCGACCTGGCGCGCGAACATCAGCTCGGCGCTGCTGGTGGCGTGAATCCGGTACAGCACTGTGCCCGCCTGCACCGCCTGACCGCACTTGACCCGCAGGTCGACGCCGGCACCCCGGGCCTTGGGCGCGCCGGCGCGGCGCGCGATGCGGGCGATGCGCTCGTTGTCGATCGCGCTGATGCGGCCGGCGCTCGGCGCGAGCACGTCGTGCGTCAGCCGGCCCAGCGGCGGCGCGTTCCAGTCGAACGGGTGGCGGCCCTGGGCGTCGATGATCGCCTCCATCCGCGCAGCGGCCTGACCCGAGTCGAGGATCGCGCGAGCGCGCGCCAGGCCGCTACCCGGCGGCAACGCTGGATCGAACTCCAGCACGCGGCCAGCCAGCATCAGGCTCTTTTCGCGCAGGTCGGCCGGCGCGTCGGGATGATGGTGCAGCACCCGCATCACGTCGCGGGCTTCCAGCATCGGCCCGATGCCGTTGCCGATCGGCTGGCTGCCATCGGTGATCGCCACGGCCAGCGTCAGGCCGAGCCGGCGCGCCACGTCCTCGAACAGCGCGGCCAGAGCTTCGGCGCGTGCTCGGGTACGTACCTTGGCGGTCGGCCCGAGCGGAATGTCGAGCAGCAGATGGGTGGAGCCGGCGGCCAGCTTCTTCGACAGGATCGAGGCCACCATCTGCGCCGGTGCGTCGAGCGACAGCGGGCGCGACACCGAGATCAGCACGTCGTCGGCCGGCGACAGCGCCGCGCGTCCGCCCCACGCCAGGCAGCCGTGCTGCGCGCGCACCACGCGGCGCAGTTCATCGAGCGGCAGATCGACACAGGCCAGGCACTCCATGGTGTCGGCGGTGCCAGCCGGCGAGGTGATTGCGCGGCTGCTGGTCTTGGGAATCAGCAGTCCGGCCGACTCCGCGTGCACGGCGACGATCGGCACCACGATCATCGAGGTGCGGTTGCCGGGGATGCCGCCAATGCAGTGCTTGTCGACGATCGGCCCGTGGCCATTGACGCCGTGCCAGTCGAGCCGCTCGCCCACGGCGGCCATCGCGCGCGTCAGCCACAGCACTTCGTCGCGGTCCAGTTCGAGCTGGGCGGTAGCCACCAGGAAGGCAGCCAGTTCGATCTTCGAATAGCGGCGTGCCGCGATGTCGCGCACGATCGCGGTCAGCTCGGCCTCGTCGAGACGCTCGCCGTCGATGCGCCGGTGCAGCGCGCCCAGTGACGCGGGCGGCTCGGCGTGGGCGATGCGCGCCGGGCTGCCCTCGGCTACGCCAAGCCGTGCGAACGCGTCTTCCGACAGACCGAGCTCGCAGTCGCCCAGCAGCGCCGGGTCGTCGATCACGTTGAGCGACGCCATGATCGATGCGCCGTTGGCCGCCACTTCGACCTTGGCCAGCGCCTGGAAGCCCTCGGCATGCAGCACCGGGCAGTCGCGCCGCAGGTAGGCCACGTGCTCGCGCCAGGTGTCGATGCCGAGCCGCCGCACCGTCAGCGGCTGGGGTGAGGGCGGGTTGTCAGCCGATGTCATAGGCCACGCCGGGCACGGCGATCGTCGGCGACCAGCGCAGCTCGCGCGCCATGCGCGCGCTGAGCGCGTGCGCGGCCTCCGGCTCGCCATGCACCACGAACACCGACGCCGGCTTGCGCAGCGGCTGGCCGTTGCCGCGCAGCCAGCGCATCAGCGAGTCCTGTCCAGCGTGCGCTGACAACCCGCCGAGTGTGTGGATGCTGGCCTGTACCTGCAGCGTCTCGCCGAACAGCCGGATGCTGCGCGCACCGTCGACAATGCGCCGGCCCAGCGTGCCGGCGGCCTGGTAGCCGGTGAACAGGATGCCGCTCTGGCGCTTGCCGATGTGATGGCGCAGGTGGTGGCGGATGCGACCGGCCTCGCACATGCCGCTGGCGGCGATGATGATGGCGCCGTTGGCGATCGAGTTCAGGAACATCGAGTCGTCCACGCTCTCGGTGTAGCGCAGCGAGAATGGCAGCTTGCGGCTGCGCTCGGCGGCGTGGAATTCGGCGGCCAGCTCGTCGAGTGCTTCCAGGTGCGCGAACGTGACCTGTGCGGCCTGCGCGGCCAGCGGCGAGTCGACGAACACCAGCGGCACGCGGATGCGTCCGGCGCGTGCCAGCCGGTAAAGCAGCAGCAGCAGTTCCTGCGCGCGTCCGAGCGCGAAGCTGGGCACGATCAGGTTGCCGTGGCGCCGGTGCAGCACCTCGTCGATCACCTGCACCAGCTCTTCCTCGGTTTCTTCGAGGCTCCGATGGTTGCGGTCGCCGTAAGTCGACTCGACCACCAGCACGTCGCATTCGTCGCGCGCGCTGCGGTCGCTGACCAGCAGCGGCGATTCCTCGCCGAGATCGCCGGAGACGGTCAGCCGACGCGGCTTGCCGCGGCCGGTGGCGATCGTGATCTCGGCGAAGGCCGCGCCGACGATGTGCCCGGCGCTACGCAGCCTCACGGTGACCGCCGGGTGCGGGCGGAACTCGGCGTCGTAGGGCACACCCATCAGGCGCGTGGCCAGCCGGTCGACATCGGCGGCCGTGTACAGCGGCTGCTCTGTGGCCGGCGAGCGCCGGCGTTCGGCATGCCGGCGGCTCTTGCTTTCGTCGCGCGACTGCACGTGCGCGCTGTCCTTGAGCATCACCGGCACCAGGTCGGCGGTGGGCTTGGTGCACCAGATGGTTGGCGCGCGGCCTCGGTGCATGCCGAAGCGCGGCAGCAGGCCGCAGTGATCCAGGTGCGCGTGCGTCAGCAGCACGAAGTCGAGCACGCCCAGATCGCGGCCGTAGGCGGCGCGGTTCTTGGCGGGCGCGGCATCGGGCCCGCGCATCGCGCCCTGGAACATCCCGTAATCGACGAGGAACCGAAGGCCCTCGGCCTCGACCAGCAGGCTCGACCCGGTGACCTCGCCGGCGGCGCCGTGGAAAGTCAGTTTCATGTTGCCTCCCGAATGTCGAGTCTAGGCCTGCGGTGCGATCTGCGTGCCGCGCCGCGTGGCGAAACCGGGCGGCAGGTGCCGAACTGATCGAGGCGCTGTGCGCTGATGGCGCAAGCCCGATGTGGCGCTAAGTCTGCGCCCAGCGCGAGTGGCGCGGTAGTGCCGCCTGAAGGAAGGCCATCTGATCGGCCAGGATGCGGCGATTGCTCAGGATGAAGCCTTCATTGCGGCAGACCGCGTAAGGCACGTACAGCAACGGCATCCGCGCTTCCTCGGGCGTGCGATTGCCCTTGCGCGTATTGCACGAGCGGCAGGCCGTGACCACGTTGGTCCAGCTCAGCCGTCCGCCGCGCGAAACCGGCAGGATGTGCTCGACGGTCAGATCGCCATCGGCAAACGCATTGCCGCAGTATGCGCACAGGTGGCGGTCGCGCAGGAACAGCCGGTGCTTGGTGATGCCCACATGCGCGTGGTCGGATGGAAACCGGTGCCGCCCGCGGATCATCACGATTGAACTGGTGACGAACTCGCTGCGGCGGCCCGTGATGTCCTGCAATCCGCCAGCCATCGAAAACAGGTTGTCGCCCAGGTCGGTGACAACCTTGCCGCAGGCGTGATAGCGGGCGGCTCGGGAAAGCATGGCCCAGCGGACCGGCTGGCCCTGCGCGTCGATGATCAGGATCCTCGGTGAGGATGCTGGCTGCATGGCCACAGTGTGCCATGGACGCCCGCTCTGTTGCGCGCGGCGCGGCGCATGGCCGCGCGGGCGTTGCTCAGACGCGTCGCCAGCTTCGCAGGTCGAACGGCTCCCGGCTGCCCGAGACCGTGGCCACAACGATGCGCGGCGGCGACTCCTGCCGGTCGATCGCGAGCTGGCCGCGGGTCCCGTCGACACGGGCGACCACATCGCCTTCGCGCAGGCCCTGTCGAGCCAGTTCACGCAGCAGCGCCAGAACATCGCGGTCGTGAGCGATCTGGTCGAGCTTGTTCTGGAGCGACAGATGGGGCGCGGGGGGCGGCAATTCCGACTTCATGACGTCTCAACCTCGGACGCGAAGTGTTCCGCCGACTTCCCGCCACAGCAATGAGGTTTTTCCCGTTGCCGTTGCCCCGCATGTCCGTGATGCCAGGCCTTGTCATGGCCAGGACATGCGCACAGGCCTAGGGTCGGCCGATGTGCCGGCTCAATCGCGGTTGCCGCCGCCGAGGAAACGCGGGTCGGGCCCGCTTTGCATGCGCTCGATTCGGCCGGCGGCATTGAAGTGCACCGCCATCACCGAGTTCCAGACGTTCGCCTCGCGGTATGGGTAGAGCCAGGCGGTCAGACCGCTGGCGCGATAGTGCTCGATCCGCCATGGCCGGCCGAGGGTGCGCAGCACGTCGTCCCGATCGTTGATCCCGACCCGCAGCTCGCCGAACGTTTCTTCCGTCATCACCTGTCGCGCCGAGGTCACGCGGCCGCTGGCGTCGACGTCGATCATCCAGGTCTGCTGCTGCAGGCCGCCTTCCGGATACTCGAGACGCTCGGTGCCGTTGGCGAGCCGATGGCGGGCTGCCGGTGCGCCGAACTTGCCGATCACCTCCGCGGCGCTTGCGCCCGGCTGCACCGAGGCCGGTGTCGCGCAGCCGGCGAGCAGGGCGCCCGCAATCAGGACAGCGGCCGTGCCACGGCGGCTGCGGGCGGCGTTCACGGCGCTTTCTGGATCCGCGTGATCAGCAACTGGTCGCCTGCCTGCTCAACCGCAAAGCGGATCTTGTCGCCTTCCTTGAGACCGGTGGCGAGCTTGGGGTCCTTCAGCTTGAACGCCATCGTCATCGCGCCCATGTTGATCGACTTGATCTCGCCGTGCTTGATGAGCATCGTGCCCTTGGCGGCATCGATCCGGCGGATTTCGCCGTCGGCAAGTTCGGCGGAGGCAGCGGCCGGGGCCGCAGCCGGGGCGGCGGTACCGTGCTTGTGCTGCGCAAGCGCCGGGTGTACGGCAGCCGACAGTAGCGTGATGGCCAGGACGAGCTTGATCTTCATGGGCAGGTCTCGTGAGGGTACGGATGATCGTTCGAGCAACAAGGATAAATCGGAACAGCGGCGGTGGCGGAACCGCCTCAACGAAGTCAGGTGGGGGCGAGCCCCCCGCTTTGCAAGCGCCGCTGCAACACCAGCGCGTACAGCACCGGAATCACCACCAGCGTCAGCAGCGTGGAACTGATCATGCCCCCCACCATGGGTGCAGCGATCCGCTGCATGATCTCGGCGCCGGCACCGCTGCTCCACATCACCGGCAGCAGTGCGGCGATGGTGGTCACCACGGTCATGATCTTGGGCCGCACGCGCTCGACCGCGCCTTCCATCACGGCGGCGTGCACATCCGCGGGCGTTGGCGCGCGCGCCTCGGCGCGGCAGCGCGCCAGCGTCTCCTTCCAGGCATTGTCGATGTAGACCAGCATCACCACGCCGGTCTCGGCCGCCACGCCAGCCAGCGCGATGAAGCCGACCGCCACCGCCACGCTCAGGTTGTAGTCCAGCGCCCACAGGAACCACACGCCGCCGACCAGCGAGAACGGCACCGCGAGCATCACCAGCATCGTCTCGGTCACGCGCGCCAGCGACAGGTACAGCAGCACGAAGATGATCGCCAGCGTCAGCGGCACCACGATCTTGAGCTTGTCGATCGCCCGCTCCATGTACTCGAACTGACCGCTCCAGGTCACGTACATGCCGGCGGGAAACTGCACGTTGTCGCGCACCGCCTGACGCGCATCGCGCACGAAGCCGCCGATGTCGCGGTCGCGGATGTCGACGTAGATGTAGGCCGACAGCAGGCTGTTCTCGGTGCGGATCACCGGCGCGCCCTGCACCACCTTGACCGACGCCACCTGGCCGAGCGGCACCGTGCCTCCGCTGCTGCGCCCCATCTCGGCCGGCAGCGGCACCAGCACCTCGCGCTCGATCGCCTGCGGACTGCTGCGCGCATCGCGCGGATAGCGCACCGTCACGCCATAGCGGGCCCGGCCCTCGATGGTCGTGGTGACCACTTCGCCGCCGAGCGCGGTGCCGACCACATCCATCAGGTCGCCCACGGTGAGCCCGTAGCGCGCCAGCGCCGTGCGGTCGGGCTCGATGTCCAGGTAGTAGCCGCCGGTCAGCCGCTCCGCGTAGACGCTGGCCGCGCCGGGCACCGCGCGCACCACCGACTCGATCTGGCGCGCCACCTGCTCCATCTGCGGCAGGTCGCCGCCGAACACCTTGATCCCGACCGGTGTCCGGATACCGGTGGCCAGCATGTCGATGCGCGCGCGGATCGGCATCGTCCAGCTGTTTGAAACACCGGGGAACTGCAGCGCCTTGTCCATCTCGGCGATCAGCGTGTCGGTGGTCATGCCGGGGCGCCACTGGCTCTGCGGCTTCAGGTTGATCACCGTCTCGAACATCTCGAGCGGCGCCGGGTCGGTCGCGGTGGCGGCGCGGCCGGCCTTGCCGATCACCGACTCGACCTCGGGGAAGCTCTTGATGATCCGGTTCTGCACCTGCACCAGTTCGGCCGCCTTGGTTACCGACATCGCCGGCAGCGAGGTCGGCATGTAGAACAGCGTTCCCTCGTTGAGCGTGGGCATGAACTCGGTGCCCAGGCGTGTGGCCGGCCACAGCGAGGCGATGCTGACGATCGCCGCCACCGCCAGCGTGGTCCAGCGCCAGCGCAGCACCGCGGCAATCACCGGGCGATAGACCGCCACCAGCGCGCGCGAGATCGGATTACGGTCCTCGGGCAGGATCCGGCCGCGGATCAGCCACACCATCAGCATCGGCAGCAGCGTCACCGACAGCAGCGCGCCGCCCAGCATCGCGAAGGTCTTGGTATAGGCCAGCGGCGCGAACAGCCGGCCTTCCTCGCCTTCGAGCGTGAACACCGGCAGGAAGCTCACGGCGATGATCAGCAGCGAGAAGAACAGCGCCGGCCCGACCTCGCGGCAGGCCGAGATCAGCGTGTCGATACGCTGATCGTCGGGCAGCGGCGCATTGCCGTTTGCGGCGCGCTGCCGCTCCAGCCGCTTGTGGGCGTTTTCCACCATCACCACCGCCGCATCGATCAGTTCGCCGATCGCGATGGCGATACCGCCGAGGCTCATGATGTTGGAGTTGATGCCTAGCGCACGCATGCAGATGAACGAGAACAGCACCGCCAGCGGCAGCACCACGATCACCACCAGCGCCGATCGGGCGTGCAGCAGGAACAGCGCGCACACCAGCGCCACGATGATCGACTCCAGCACCAGCGTGTCGGTCAGCGTGTCGATCGCGCGGTGGATCAGCTCCGAGCGGTCGTAGACCGGAACGATTTCCACGCCCTCCGGCAGGCCGGGCTTGATCTCTTCGATCCGCTGCTTGAGCCGGTCGATCACCTCGAGCGCGTTCTCGCCAAAGCGCGCGACCACAATGCCTGACACGACTTCGCCCTCGCCATTGAGCTCGGCGATGCCGCGCCGCTCGTCGGCCCCCAGCTCGACGCGCGCGACGTCGCGGATCCGCACCGGCGTGCCGCCGGCGGCCTGCAGCACCAGGTCCTCGATGTCGGCGATGCCGCGCAGGTAGCCGCGGCCGCGCACCATGTACTCGGTCTCGGCCATCTCGATCGTGCGGCCGCCGACATCGCGGTTACTGCCGCGCAGCACCTCGGCCACGCGCATCAGCGGAATGCCGTAGGCGCGCAGCCGCGCCGGGTCCACCACCACCTGGTATTGCTGGACGAAGCCGCCGACCGAGGCGACCTCGCTGACGCCGGACACCTTGGTCAGCTGATAGCGGACGAACCAGTCCTGCAGCGTGCGCAGTTCGGCCAGCGACATGTTGGCGGCGCGCAGCACGTACTGGTAGACCCAGCCCACGCCGGTGGCGTCGGGGCCGAGCGTCGGCGTCACCCCGGCAGGTAGCCGGCCAGCCGCGGCGTTCAGATACTCGAGCACGCGCGTGCGGGCCCAGTAGATGTCGGTGCCGTCGTCGAAGATCACGTAGACGAAGCTGGCGCCGAAGAACGAGAAGCCGCGCACCACGCGCGCATGCGGCACGCTCAGCAGCGAGGTGGTCAGCGGATAGGTGACCTGGTCCTCGACCACCTGCGGCGCCTGGCCCGGCACCTCGGTGTAGACGATCACCTGCACGTCCGACAGGTCGGGCAGCGCGTCCAGCGGCGTGCGTAGCAGCGCCAGGACGCCGCCGGCAATCAGCGCCAGCGTGGCCAGCGCGATCAGGAACGGATTGCGCGCCGACCACGAGATCAGGCGTTCAACCATGGTGGCCTCCGTTCCGGCATCCGGGCGGCGGCCCGATCAGCGCGGCGTTCATTTGCGCGCTCCGGCGGGCGGCTGCGAGCCTTTGCGATCGCCCGCGCTATCGCCCGGCTTTGCGGCGCGCTTGTCCATCCGCGTCACCACCCATTCGCCCGGCTTGCGCTCGACGAACTCGAAGCGGATCGCCTCGCCCGGACGCGCGGCGCGCGCCACGGCCTCGTTCGCGGGTACGAACTCCATCGTCATCGTCGGCCAGTTCAGACTGGCCACCGGCTCGTGCGTGATCAGCAGCACGCCGCTCTTGCCATCGACGTCGTCGAGCGTGCCGACTGCCTCGTGCACGACCGGCCGCTTGTCGGGGCTGGCGTTGCTGCCGCCTTTCAGGCCGTCCAGCGCGGCGCGCAGGTTGCTTTCCGCATCGAGCAGGAAGTTGGCGGCGACCACCACGCTTTCGCCTTCCTTGACGCCCTTCAGGACGCTGACGTACTGCTCGCCGCGTTCGCCGAGGGTGACTTCGCGCGGTTCGAACCGTCCGGCGCCGAGGTCGACGATCACCACGCGCCGCGCGCCGCTGTCGATCACCGCGCTGGCAGGCACCACGAGCTGGGCCGCGGCGGATGGCGCGGTCAGCTCGACCTGCGCAAACATCGCCGGTTTCAGCCGGCCCTGCGGATTGGCCAGTTCGATCCGTACCTGCGCGCTGCGGGTGTCGGCCTTCAGCGTCGGGTAGATGAAGCTCACCGTGCCGTCGAAGGTTTCGCCCGGATAGGCGGGCAGACGGGCACTGGCGCGGCTGCCGATGGCGATGCGGCCGAGATCCTGCTCGGCCACGTCGGCTAACAGCCACACGCGCGACAGGTCGGCCAGCGCGAACAGCGGCTCGCCGGCCATGAAGCGCTGGCCCTGCGCGACCTTACGCTCGGTGACGATGCCGCTGCTCGGCGCGCGCAGCGACAGCGTGCGGCGCGCCTCGCCACTGGCGGCGAGCTTCGCCAGGTCGTCGTCGCCGATATCCCACAGCCGCAGCCGCGCCAGCGCGGCATCGGCCAGCCGTTGCATGCCGGCGCGGGCCTCGGGGTCGGCCTCCTTCAGTCGCGCCAGTGCCTGCATCGCCACCTGGTACTCGCGCTGCGCGGCCAGCAGGTCGGGGCTGAACGCATCCAGCAGCGGCGCGCCGCGCGCCACCGACTGGCCAGTGGCATTCACGTGCAGCCGCTCCACGTAGCCGTCGAACTTGGCGGTGACCACGGTCAGGCGCCGCTCGTCGGCCTCGATGCGGCCGCTGGCGCGCACCATGCGGTCGAGCGCGCGCCGCTCGACCGGGGCCACTCGCACGCCCAGCGCCTGCAGCTTGCCGCTGGCGACCGCGAGGCCGCTCGTATCCTCGCCTTCGTACACCGGGATGTAGTCCATCCCCATCGAGTCCTTCTTCGGCACCGGCGAGGTGTCGGGCAGGCCCATCGGGTTGCGGTAGTAGAGGACCTTGCGCTCGCCCTTCGCGTCGCCTGCGGCCGGAGCCTTTGCGGCCTCCGCGCTCGCTGGTGGCTTCGGGTGTCCGGCCTGGCGACCTGCCAGGTAGCCGGCCAACGCCGCCACGGCAGCGGCCACGAGCACGGTGAGCGCCACGGCGGCCGCGCGTCCGCGCTGCCGGACCGGTGTTATTGCGTTGGCCATCACAGTTCACCTCCGATGATCCGTTCGATCTCGGCCAGCCGCATCAGCGCCTCGGCCCGGGTCCGCAGCAGCGTGGTCTGCGCGTTGCGCACCTGCCGCTGCGCGTCGATCACGGTGGCGAAGTCCACCTTGCCGGTCTCGTAGCCAGCCAGTGCCGCCTGCACGGTCAGGTCGGCCTGCGGCAGCAGGGTGTTCGCCGTCAGCGTGTCGATGCGCCGTGCCGCCTCGAATGCCGCGAGCTGCTCGCCCAGTTCGGCCAGCAGCGCATTGGCGGTGGCTTCCCGGCGCGCCTGCGCGGCGGCCACCATCGCCTGCGCCTCGCGCTCGTCCGCGCGGCGGCTCGATTGCTGCAGCGGAATGCTGACTTCGAACATCAGCTCCCACTCGGCAATCCGGCTGCGCTGCTGGATCGGCGCCACGCCGAGTGTGAACATCGGATAGCGGTTGGCGCGCACCGTATCCTCGCCGCTGCGGGCAGCGCGCAGCCGCGCGTCGTCGGCCGCCAGTTGCGGGTTGCGCGCCAGCGCGCGCTCGCGCAGCGCGGCTGGTTCGAGCCGCGCCGCGGCGGGCAGGGCCGAGGCATCACGCAGATCGGCCCGCGGCGGCGCCAGCGGTGCGCCGGCATCGCGCGCCAGCAGGCCATTCAGGCGGGCGCGCAGTCCGGCGATATCTGCCTCCAGCATCAGCAGCTCGCTGGCCAGCGCGGTGCGCTCCACCTGGGCGCGGATCACGTCCTGCTGGGCGCCGCGACCGCTCGCGTAGCGGGCCTGGGCGGCCGCCTCCATGCGCTCGGCCAGTTGCAGCAGTTCGCGCGTCTGCAATGCCGTGGCGTGCTGCTGCTGCCAGCGTGCGTAGACGGTCTTGATCCGCAGTGCCAGCTCGGCCCAGGTGGCTTCGGCGCGCAGCCGCGCCTCGTCGGCACCGGCGCGCGCGGTCTCGCGGCGCGCCTCGCGGCTGCCCCAGGGCGGCAGCGTCTGGCGGATCTGGTAGCGGGTGCTGCCGACGCGGCCCGGCAGCAGGCTTGGCGAGCCACCGCTCATCTCGTTGGTGACATCGCGCAGTTCCATCTGCACCATCGGATCGGCCAGCGCACCGGCCGACCCGATGCGCTCGGCTGCGGCTTCAGCCTCGTGGCGCATCGCCCGCAGCTCAGGATGGCGGGCGCGCGCCTCGGACAGCAGGCTGTCGAGCGTGGCGCCCAGTGGCTCGGCCGCGGCGTAGACGGGCGTCGCCGCGGCCATCACAGTCAGCAGCGCTAGCGCGGGGATCCATCGACGCGCATGCTGCATTGTTTTGTGGCGCGCGCGTGCCGCCTGCGGGGTGGAGCAGGGTCTCATGGTGATCTCCGTGATGCGGCGCATCGTCGCGTCCGCGGCGTGCGCTCAGCGGTTGCCGGGGTAGCGGGCGAACACCTGTGTGCTGCCATCGGCGCGCACGAGCAGTACGTCGTACGGGTCCTGCCGGTAGCCATAGGCGGCGCCGTCCATGCCGGGGGAGCCGATCGGCATGCCAGGCACGGTGATGCCCACGGCCTTGGGCCGCTCGCGCAACAGACGCTGGATCTCGCGCGCCGGCACATGGCCCTCGATCGCGTAGCCATCGACGAGCGCCGTGTGGCAGGAGCCGAGCCGTGCCGGAATGCCGGCGCGGCTGCGAATTGGCGCGGTGTCGGGTACGTCGATCGCACGCACGGCGAAGCCGTTGTCCTGCAGATGGCGGACCCAGTCCTTGCAGCAGCCGCAGGTGGGTGTCTTCCAGACCTGGATCTCGGGTGCGGCGGCACGCGCGGTCCGAGCCCCGGCGATGGCGACGAGCGTGGCGCCGGCGAGCGCTTGCAGCAGCGCGCGGCGATTGAAGGGGGCGGTGATCATGAATTTCTCCTGACGGGCCTGCATCTGTGCAGGCGGAAGGGGCGGCAAGCGCCGCGATCGTCGGTGCAAATCGCGCCGGCTGGCGCGGGCACGAACGATCAGGTCAGGGAAACGCAGTACTGGATCAGCAGCGGCGGTCCAGCGGCGGCTGCCGGGGCAGGTCGGTCGCTGATCCGACACGTGTCTGCGCTGGCCAGCGGCTCGATCCGCAGTCCAGTGCCCGTGGGCGGCGCATCTGCGCTGACCGTGAGGCCGTTGCTCGCGCCCGACTCGTCGGCGCAATGCTTCAGGCAGATCGGCGATGGCGGGTTGGTGTGATCGAGATCGACGCCGTCGGCTGCCGTCGACTGCGCGTGATGCGGGCAGCCCGCCAGCGCGGCGTCGGCGAGCTCCTGCGCGAGTTGGACCTGCGCGATGCGCTCGGCCCGACCGCTGTTGATCGGGCAGGCGTGCGCTGCCACCGTCCACTGCGCAAGCAACAGCACGCACAGCGCAAAAAGCGCCAGGCGGAGGCGAGCGGGGCGGCGAACGGCAAACATGAGCCGCAATTTAGCCGAAACAGGCGCTGTCGGACCTTGCGATCGGACAAGTTTCCGGGCCGGATCGAACGAGCGGCATCACGGAGCCGATCGCCGGGACGTCCGGGGCCGGCAGCCGGTGCCCGCGGAATGTGACCTGGATCACCGAGACCGCCCAATTCGCTATACCCCAGGGAGTATCACGGATACCGTGCAGCCATTGCAGCGTGTTGCCTGCCGACTGGTTTCCCGACTCCCGTCTTTCTCACCTGATCCCGACCCGACCATGCTTTCCCGCCGAGCGCCCTTTCCGAGCATCACGCTGCGCAGGTTTGCGCGACTGCTCGTGGTCCTGTGCGGCCTTGCGCCGCTGGCCGCGCATGCGCAAGCGCCCGCCGCGACCCGCGCGCCGCTAGCCACCGCGCTGGTCGAGCTGCGCGAGGTGGCCGACCTGTATGCCGCCGACGCCGTAATCGAGTCGCTGCAGCAGGCCACCGTGTCGGCGCAGATCGGCGGCACCGTGCTGCGCTTCACCGTCGACGCCGGCGATCGGGTGCGGCGCGGTCAGGTGCTGGCGCTGATCGACACGCGCGATGCCGATGCGCAGCTTGCCGCCAGTCGGGCGGGCGTGGCGCAGGCCGAGGCCGCGCTGTCACAGGCGCGGCTCAATCAGGAGCGCAGCGCCAGCCTGGTACGGCAGGGTTTCATCAGCCAGTCGGCGCTCGATCGTGCCGACGCCGACCTGAAGACCGCACAGGCTGCGCTCGACGCCGCGCGCGCCGGCAGCACGCAGGCGTCGACTGCGCGTGGCCATGCTGAACTGCGCGCGCCGATCGATGGCGTGGTGTCGCAGCGGCTGATGGAGCCGGGCGAACTGGCCACGCCCGGCAAGGCGGTGCTGACGCTGCACGATCCGGCGCAGTTGCGCGCGGTCGGTGCGATTCCGCAGTTCATGCTGTCGCGCGTGCAGGCCGCGCGCGGCGCGCGCGTCCAGGTGGGCGAGGGCGGTGTCACGCTCACTGCATCGCGTGTCACGGTGCTGCCGGCCGCCGATGCGCGCCTGCTATCGACGGTGGTGCGCGCTGACCTCGGCCGCGAGGTCCCGGCCTCTGTCGTGCCGGGCATGGCCGCCAAGATCCTGCTCGACGTCGGCCGCACGCGCCGCCTGGTCGTGCCGGCGCAGGCGGTCCTGCGGCGCAGCGAACTGACTGCCGCCTATGTGGTCGGCGCCGAGGGTCGCCCGCAGTTGCGCCAGATCCGCGTCGGCGAGTCGTCGGCCGATGGTCTGATCGAGGTGCTGGCCGGGCTGACCGAGGGCGAGCGCGTGGCGCTCGACCCGCGCGCGGCCGGAGCGCAGCGATGAGCGAAAGCCAGACGCCAGCGACGCTCGGCCTGTCAGGCCGGATCGCGCGCGCGTTTCTGACGACGCAGATCACGCCGCTGCTCGCGCTGCTGGGCCTGCTGATGGGGCTGTTCGCGGTGCTGGTCACGCCGACCGAGGAGGAGCCGCAGATCAACGTCACGATGGCCAACGTGATGATCGCGTTTCCGGGCGCGTCCAGCGACGACGTGCACAACCTGGTCACGGTGCCGGCCGAGCAGGTGCTGTCGCAGATCACCGGAATCGAGCATGTGTTCTCGGTCACGCGGCCGGGCCTGGCGATCCTGACGATCCAGTTCAAGGTCGGCGAGGATCGCATCGCTTCGCTGGTGCGCCTGCACGACACGCTGCAGGCCAACGCGGACTGGCTGCCGCAGCATCTGGGCGTGCAGCCGCCGATCGTCAAGCCGCGCGGCATCGACGACGTGCCGATCGTCACGCTGACGCTGCATGGTCGTGGCGAGCCGCAGGCGGCCAGCGATCTGCAGCGCGTTGCGCATGCGCTGGAGATCGAGCTGAAGCGGGTGCCGGGCACGCGCGAAGTGACCACGCTTGGCGGGCCCGATCAGGTGGTGCGCGTCACGCTCGATCCGGAGCGCATGGCGGCGCAGCGAATCACGGTTGGCGACATCGAGCGCGCGCTGCGTGCCACCGGTGCCGCCGCCTCGGCCGGCCAATTGACCGGGGCCAACCGCACGATCGACGTGCGCGCCGGCGACTTCTTTCACGATGCCGCCGACGTGGCGCGACTGGTGGTGGCGGTGCGTGCCGCCGCTTCTGGCAACGAGCGGCGACCGGTGTTCCTGGCCGATGTGGCGCAGGTCACTGCCGGACCCGATACGCCGGAGCGCCATGTCTGGCACGGCGAGGTCAGCGACAGCGGCGGCGAGCGTCGCTACGGCGAGACGCCCGCGGTCACCGTGGCCGTCAGCAAGAAGGCTGGCGAGAACGCCTCGTCGGTGGCCGATGCGCTGCTCGCCCGCGTGGCGCAATTGCGCGGCAGCGTGCTGCCCGACGATGTGTCGGTCGTGGTGACCCGCAACTACGGCGACACGGCGCGCGACAAGGCCAATTCGCTGATCAAGAAGCTGATCTTCGCCACGCTTTCGGTGGTGGCGCTGGTGTGGGCCGCGCTTGGCCGGCGCGAGGCGCTGGTCGTCGGCATCGCGGTGGTGCTGACGCTCGCCCTCACGCTCTTTGCGTCGTGGGCCTGGGGCTTCACGCTGAACCGGGTGTCGCTGTTCGCGCTGATCTTCTCGATCGGCATCCTGGTCGATGACGCGATCGTCGTCGTGGAGAACATCCACCGGCGCGGCCAGTTCGATCATGCGCCAGCGGTCGAGATGATCCCGCGCGCGGTCGACGAGGTGGGCGGGCCGACCATCCTTGCAACCTTCACCGTGATCGCGGCGCTGCTGCCGATGGCCTTCGTGTCGGGCCTGATGGGGCCGTACATGGCGCCGATCCCGATCAACTCGTCGATGGGCATGCTGCTGTCGCTGGCGGTGGCCTTCGTCGTCACGCCGTGGCTGGCGCTGCGGCTGCTCGCGCGGCACCAGGGCGCACCTGCGCCGGCCAGTGTCGACAAGTTGACCGCGCGGCTGATCGCGCTGTTCACGCGGCTGATCGGCCCGATGCTGCGCGGCGCCGACGGGCGTCGCTTGCGCCGGCGGCTTTGGCTTGGCGTGGCGGCGGCGATCGCACTGAGTGTGGCGCTGGTGCCGCTGAAGGCGGTGGTGATGAAGATGCTGCCGTTCGACAACAAGAGCGAGTTCCAGGTGGTGGTCGACATGCCCACCGGCACCGCGGTCGAGCGCACCGCCGCGGTGCTGCGTGAACTGGCCGTCGAAGTCGCCCGGGTGCCCGAAGTGTCGTCGCTGCAGGCCTACGCGGGGCTGTCGGCGCCGATCAACTTCAACGGGCTGGTGCGTCAGTACTACCTGCGCAGCGGCGGCGAGGTCGGTGATCTGCAGGTCAATCTGGTCGACAAGTCGAAGCGGCATCGGAAGAGCCACGAGATCGCGCAGGCGGCGCTGCCGCCGTTGCAGGCGATCGCGCGCAGGCATGGTGCCGATCTGAAGGTGGTCGAGGTGCCGCCCGGCCCGCCGGTGCTGTCGCCGCTGGTCGCCGAAATCTACGGCCCCGATCACGCGGGCGCGGTGCAACTGGCGCGCCAGGTGCGCGCGCTGTTCGAGGCCACGCCCGACGTGGTGGCGATCGACGACAGCACGCTCGATCCGGCTGAACGCATCTCGCTGCGCGTCGATGCTGCCAAGGCGGCGGTCTATGGCGTGTCGGTGGCGGATGTGGCACGCACGGCGCGCATCGCGCTGGCCAGCGAGGACATCGTTCCGCTGCATGACGGGCGCAGCAAGTACACAGTGCCGGTGCGCGTGGGCCTGGCCTCGTCACAGACCGGCCAGCTCGATGCGCTGCTGAAGCTGCGGGTGCGCGGCCAGGACGCACGCGGGCAGGCGACCGAGGTTGCGCTGGCCGAACTGGTCACGCCGGTCCGGCTGCCAGCCGAGCCGGTCTACCACCGGAAGGACCTGCAGCCGGTCGTCTACGTGGTCGGTGACGTGGCCGGTGGCCCCGGCAAGACCGACTCGCCGCTGTACGCGATGTTCGCGATGCGCGACGGGCTGGCGCGCATTGCCACGCCCTCGGGCCTGCCGCTGACCGAGCACTGGATCGCCGCGCCGACCGATCGCTATGGCGCCTTCGGCCTGAAGTGGGATGGCGAATGGCAGATCACCTACGAGACCTTCCGCGACATGGGCATCGCCTACGGTGTGGGCCTGCTGCTGATCTACCTGCTGGTGGTCGCGCAGTTCCGCTCGTACCTGACGCCGCTCGTCATCATGGCGCCGATTCCGCTGACCATCCTTGGCGTGCTGCCGGGGCATGCGCTGCTCGGCGCGCAGTTCACCGCGACCTCGATGATCGGCATGATCGCGCTGGCATCATCGTTCGCAACTCGATCCTGCTGGTGGATTTCATCCATCAGCGGCTGGGTGAGGGCGCGACCTTCGAGCAGGCCACCATCGACGCCGCGGCCACGCGCGCCAAGCCGATCGTGCTGACCGCGCTGGCGGCGATGCTCGGCGCCGTGTTCATCCTCGACGACCCGATCTTCAACGGGCTGGCGATCAGCCTGCTGTTCGGCATCTTCGTCTCGACGCTGCTGACGCTGGTGGTGATCCCGGTTCTGTACTACGCCGCCAACCACCGGCGGATCAGCGCGCGTACGCGGCCCGATTCGGCAGACGGCGGCGCGGCGGACACCGCATGAGCCGCGAGCGCGAAACGCAGGTCCACAGGCGGAACCCCAAGCAAATCCTTTCGAACCACCTTGCCCCGGAGGCACGTATGACCATCGACCGACTGATCCGAATCTTTGCCGGCAGCTTCATCCTGATTTCGCTTGCGCTTGGCGTGCCGGCCAGTCCGCTGTTTGTCTCGCCGTGGTGGCTGGCGTTCACCGCGTTCGTCGGCGCCAACCTGCTGCAGTACGGCTTCACCAACATCTGTCCGCTGGGCTGGATCCTGAAGAAGCTCGGCGTGCCCGAATCGGTGCCGGCGGCGGCGCGGCGGGGGTGAGCGCGATGCCGACATCCGCAGGCTGCGCAGCGCCGGCTGCGACGGATGAAGCAGCGACGCGCCGCGCGCTGGTGCTGCGGCTGCGACGGATCGAGGGCCAGTTGCGTGGCGTGCAGGCGATGATCGAGTCGGGAGCGCAATGCGAACCGGTCGCGCAGCAGCTTTCAGCCGCGCGCAAGGCGCTCGACAAGGCGTTTTTCGAACTGATCGCCTGCGCGATCGAGCATCCGCAGGATGTGGGTTCCGGAGCGCATGATCCGGAGCACGTGCGTCGCATTGCACGCGCGCTGGCGCGTTTTGCCTGACGCTTGCTTCAGCGCAGCGCGCCCGGGCGCTGCATGTCGGGCCAGGCGGGCGTGGGCCGCTTCAGCGCGGGTGGCGACTGCCATGGCGCAATCGCCGTTCCCTGGCCGAACAGGAATCCGGTTTCGATTGCCTGCTGCTTCTGCTCCGCTGTTTCAATCCCGGCGATGATGATGGTCTCGGGATCGACCCCGAGTGCCACCGTTTGCGCCAGCGCGTATTCCCAGTCCACCGGATCGGCCGTGGCCGGTGCCATCAGCTTCACGAAGCGAGGCTCGACGAAGCTCACGGCATCGCCTTCACGCTCGATGTGAGCATCGAGTCGATAACCTACCGCGATGTGCTGGCTGCGCATCCAGTCGATAAAGCTCTGCACCCGGTAGCGCGAGCGGATTCGCGAAAGGTCGCCGCGGACCAGAACCGACAGCCGGTGACACAGCAGCAAGTGGTCGTCGATGGCCGCCGTCATGGCATCGAGATTCCGCTCGATCGTGCCAAAAGAGATCGTGACGGCCAGATGGCGAACCCGTTCCTCTTCCAGCATGGCAAAACCCTTTTGCAGGGCGACGTGCTGGATACCGGCGCGAAGTCGAGTGCGGGCCTGCGCGCCCTCGGTCCACACGTACAACTCGTCGAACAGGCGCTCGCCATCGACCAGCTGGAGCGTGGGCCAGAGCACGGCGCGCAGCCGAGCGTGGGGCACGTTGCGCTGAGGGGGCACGAATGCGCCGGACATGACGCTGATGGGAGGGGTGAGCATGGTTGCCAGGAACTTGCCGCGCCTGACCGATCAGCGGGCACACAGATGCTCCTCTCCATGAGAGCAAAGCAGCAACTGAAAATTCACGTACTCGCCCCTTGATTGCGGGATGGCATCGCGTGTTTGCGCGACGGGTAGGCAGCCGCTTGCTGCGCCGTTTCGGAGCGAAAACGCTCGGTCCCGTCGGAATCGCGGTAAATGGCGGCACGCAAGCGCCTAGTGGCGCGGGGGGAGACGCGGGGCGGCCGGCCGATGACCGCCGCCGGCGGGGTCAAGCCTGGCGCACCGTGATGGCTGACTGCGGCTGGCCGTAGGTTGCGAACTTCGCGATCGCCTCGGCCATCGCGGCGTCGGACAAGTGGGCGGGCTCGCCCAGCGTGCAGGCCTGAAGGAAGATGCGCGCCAGGTGCTCGATCTCGATGGCCAGCGCCAGCGCGGCATCGAGGCAGGCGCCGCAGGCGATCACGCCATGGTGCGCGAGCAGACAGGCGCGTCGCTGCGCAAGTGCCGCGACCGCATGGTCCGACAGTGCCTGCGTGCCGAAGGTCGCATAGGGCGCGCAGCGGACGTCCTTGCCACCGGCAACCGCCACCATGTAATGGAATGGCGGCAGCCCGCGGCCGTGGCAGGCCAGCGCAGTGGCCGCCGGCGAATGCGTGTGCACGATCGCGCCGAACTCCGGTCGCAACTGAAGGATGTCCCGGTGGAAGCGCCACTCCGACGAGGGCGCGAGCCGGCCCAACGGGCGGCCGTCGGCCAGCCGCAGGAACACCAGGTCATCGGGCGAGAGCTGGTCGTAAGCCACACCGGTCGGCGTGATCAGCAGGCCGGGCGTCTTGCCGCGCATGCAGCGGACCGAGACATTGCCTGCGCGGTTGGCGTTGATGCCCGCCGCGTTCATCGCAGCCGCAGTGGCAATCACCTGGCCGCGCAATGCTCGGCTGTCCTCGGGCGGCGGTGCGTCAGCCGCAGTCGTGCCGGCTGATGCGTCCGGCACGCTCATTGCGGAGCCCCGTGTGCGCCCATGGAAGCAGCTCCGGGAGCGGCGCCGCGCACGGTGGGCATACCAAACTGAGCGCGCAGTCCGTCGGGCGTGACCACGCCGCGCTCGGTGATGATGCCGGTCACCAGACGTGCCGGCGTGACGTCGAACGCCGGATTGGCCACGGCGGTGGTCGCATCGGCCAGCCGCAGATGGGCGGGCGCGCCGTCCGGGCCGCGACCCGCGACGACGCGGACCTCATCGCCGTCGCGGTCCTCGATCGGGATATCGTGCAGCGCGTCGGTGACCTGCCAGTCGATCGTGGGCGAGGGTACGGCCGCGTAGAACGGCACGTGGTTGTCGTGGGCGGCGAGCGCCTTCAGGTAGGTGCCGATCTTGTTGCACACATCGCCGCGCGCCGTCACGCGGTCGGCACCGACAATCACGATATCCACCTCGCCGTGCTGCATCAGGTGGCCGCCCGCGTTATCGACGATCAGCGTGTGCGGCACGCCATGCGCTGCCAGTTCCCAGGCGGTAAGCAGGCCCTGGTTGCGCGGACGCGTTTCGTCGACCCAGACCTGCAGCGGCACGCCGGCATCGTGCGCCTGGTAGATCGCCGACAGCGCGGTGCCGTAATCGACGGTGGCGATCCAGCCGGCGTTGCAGTGGGTCAGCACCTGCACCGGCCGGCCGAGCTGACGGTGCAGTGCGGTCAGCAGTTCGGCGCCGTGCCGGCCGATGTCGCGATTGATCGCAACGTCCTCTTCCGCGATGCGGCCGGCCTCGGCCCACGCGGCGGCGGCACGCTGGCTGGGCGGCAAGGCCTTGATCACGCGTCGCACGCGATCAAGCGCCCAGCGCAGGTTGACGGCGGTCGGACGTGCCGCATTCAGCGCGTGATGGGCGGCGTCAACTGCCGCGTCGGACGCGTCTTCTCGCAGCGCCAGTGCCAGTCCATAGGCGCCGGTCACGCCGATCAGCGGCGCGCCGCGCACCCGCATCGCGCGGATCGCATCGATCACCTCTGCTGCGCTGGCGAGCGTGGCGGTCACCACCTGCTGCGGCAACCGGGTCTGGTCGATGATGCCGATGCTGCCATCGGGTTGCGTCCAGATCGAGCGCGTGGGCTGGCCGTTGATGTTCATCGATGCGGGACCGGTTACGCGGAGTGCGGTTGCGACAGTGCGATCGCGGAGCGGCGAAGGTATCAGCGGGCCGATGCTGCCGCGGGTCGAGCAGCCGCCAGCGGGCGCGCCGCGGATCCGCCCTGCAGCGCGAGGATGTTTCCACCCACGGCCAGCGCGATACCGATGAAGGTGGCCAGTCGCCAGTCATAGCCTTCGAAAATAGACGAGATGACCAGCGCGACCAGCGTGGACATCACGCCCACGTACGACGCGCGCGCCGGTCCGACCTTGCCAAGCAGCGCGTAGTAGGCGGCGAAGGCGATCACCGAGCCGGCCAGCGACAGCCAGGCCAGGCTCAGCACGAACAGCGGCGACCAGTGGACCGCGGTCGACGTACCGGTCACGAGAATTGCCAGCCACGACAGCAGCGCACCCCAGGCCATCGCCACGCCCAGCGGCGCCCAGCCGCGGATGCCCGCCGCCTGCACGCGCGCCATGCCGATGTTGGACACGCAACTGGCCAGCACCGCGCCCGCCGTCAGCGAGGCGCCGATCAGCAGCGGGCCGCCGGCCTGCAGCCGGCTGAACTCCGGCCAGAACACCAGCGCGATGCCGACCACACCCAGCAGCCCGCCGAGCGCGACCCGCGCCGCCATGCGCGTGCCGAGCAGCAGGCGCGCCAGCAGCATGTTGATCAGCGGCGCAGCCGAGTAGCCGACCGCGACCAGACCCGAGACGATGAATCGCTCCGCGTGATAGACGAAGAAGTAGCTGATGCAGAAGCCCAGCAGCCCGGTGCCAGCCAGCAACAGGTGCACGTGCCGCGGCAGCGTGAGCGGGATGCGGCGCGCCATGCACCAGGCAAGCACCACCACGGCCGCGACCGTGAAGCGCAGCGCCACGCCCATCTCGGGTGCAGTGGCGGCGAGCTGCAGCTTGATCACGATCCAGGTCGTGCCCCAGATCGCGACGGTGGCGAAGAAAAGCCCTGCGGGATTCATGGCGTGATTGTGAACCAGCGGCGCGCCGCGCGGGGCACGGCGCACGCTTGGCGCGCGTCAGCGGGTGTCAGCCATTGCGGTAGATCCACTCCAGCAGCGCGTCCTGCGCGGCCTGGCCGTCGCGCGCGTTGGCGTGGTTGATCAGCACCACGATGACATAGCGCCGACCACTGAGGGCGTGCACGTAGCCGGCAATCGCGCGTACGTCGCGCAGCAGTCCGGTCTTGATGTGGGCGCTGCCTGCGGCGCCGTTGCGGTTGCGCATCGTTCCGTCGACGCCCACCAGTGGCAGCGAACTGACGAACTCGGGCATCAGCGGGCTGGCCCAGGCGTGCGCCAGCAGTCGCGCCAGGCTGGCGGGCGCGATCCGCTCCTCGCGCGACAGCCCGGAGCCGTTTTCCAGAACCAGCTCCGGCATGACCAGATTGCGGCTGGCCAGCCAGTCCGCGAGCGCGCGGCTGGCGCGTTCCGGCGTGCCGGGCTGACGTGTCGCTTCGCTGCCGAGCGTGAGGAACAGCTGGCGCGTCATCACGTTGTTGCTGAACTTGTTGATATCGCGGATCACCTCGGCCAGCGGCGCCGATTCATGCAGCGCGATGCGGCGTGCGTCGGCCGGCACGGCTGCCTCGCGCACGGTGCCGGTCCAGCGTCCGCCGCTGTTTTCCCAGAGCGCGCGGAATACGGCGCCGAAATACGGGGTGTGGTCGAGCACGCTGACATGCCAGACGCGCTCGCCGCAGGACAGCGGATAGGTACCGCGGAAGGTTGGTGCCATCGGGTTGGTGAAGTCGGCCTGCAACCGGGCGCGCCAGTCGCCGCAGGG
>CAZTUT010000024.1:19532-26393 GCA_964616395.1 uncultured Burkholderiaceae bacterium | reverse complement strand
GCTCACCGCCGGCGGCGGCCTCGGCGTCCTCCTTCCGCCGGCGGTGCTGCTGCGCGTTCACGGCGCGGCGGCGGGCGTCTCGGTGGTGCAGCTCTATGCGGGTGCCTTCTTCCCCGGACTGATGCTGGCGGGTCTGTACATCGTTTATGTGATCATCGTCGCGAAGATCCGCCCCGACTGGGCGCCTCCGCTGACCGCCGAGCAGCGCCATGTCGAATTGCCACCGGTGACCCGGCAGATCTCCGAGACCGTGTCGCATCGCGCACTGCCGGGACTGGTCAAGGCGCTGAAGGGCCGCAGCAACAGCGCGGTACCGACGCGGCAACTGCTCAAGCAGCTGTTCATCACGCTGTTGCCGCTGTTCGCGTTCGCGCTCGTGATGTTCGAGTCCTACGTTCTGCTGACGCGGCCGGCTGACGTTGTCGCAGCGCCTGTGGGCCTGGAGCAGATGAGCGGCGCGGGCGGCACTGACACGTCCTCCTCGGGAAGCGGGTTGGCCGAGCCTCCTGGCGTGCAGGAACCCCCGGTAGCCGGCGGTGTTCAGGAGCCGCCGAGTGCAGGGGGCGTTCAGGAGCCTCCCAGTGCAGGCGGTGTTCAGGAACCCGGCGCATTGAAGGAGCCAGCGGGCAGCGGTGGCGTGCAGGAGCCGCCGGGTGTTGCCCGCGAGCCGGCGCAGTCCGGTGGTGGCGTGGCCGAGCCTCCCGGTGCGGGCGCGGCGACGGCTGCAGCCGAGGACCGGCCACTGCCCACCGCCTACTGGCTCGTGATGGCTGCCGGTCTCGCGCTGCTCGCGGTGTTCTATGCGTTCTTCACGTTCCAGCGTCTTGAGATTTTCAAGATGCTGCTGGCGTCGTTCTTTCCGCTGGTGGTGCTGATCCTCACGGTGCTCGGATCGATCGTGTTCGGTCTGGCCACGCCCACCGAGGCGGCTGCCGTGGGCGCCTTTGGCGGCTACGTGCTGGCGGCGATCTACATGCTGCTCAACTACCCGGGTGAGCACATTCGCCGCGCGCTGACGATGTGGATTCCGCTCTGGATTCCGTTTTTCGTCTCGGTCTTGTGGTTCCGCTTCCCCGATTTGTTCGGAGGACCGTTGCCGACCTGGCTCGGCGTGTTCGCGATGTTCTGTATCGCGGTCTGGGCGCTGCTGGCCGCGCGTCAGGCCGGTCTGGTCGAAACGGTCAAGGAGTCGTCCTACCTGACCGGCAAGACCAGCGCGATGGTCTGCTGGTTGTTTGTCGGCAGCGCGATCTTCTCGGCGGCGTTTGCGCTGCTCGGCGGCCAGGAACTGGTCGAAAACTGGGTCATGTCACTTGGGCTGACGCCGATCCAGTTCCTGGTGCTGTCTCAGGTGATCATCTTCATTCTCGGCTGGCCGCTGGAGTGGACCGAGATCATCGTGATCTTCATGCCGATCTTCATCCCGCTGCTGGACAACTTCGGCATCGATCCGCTGTTCTTCGGCCTGCTGGTGGCGCTCAATCTGCAGACGGCCTTCCTCAGCCCGCCGGTGGCGATGGCGGCGTTCTACCTGAAGGGCGTCAGCCCGCCGCACGTGACGCTGAACCAGATCTTTGCGGGCATGCTGCCGTTCATGGGCATTCAGGTGCTGGCGATCTTCCTGCTGTACATGTTCCCGCAGATCGGCCTCTGGTTGCCGTCCGTGTTGTACGGCCGTTAGCCGTGTTGCTGCGGGCGGACGCCCGCAGCGCCCGCGCCGTCGTATGCTGCGGGCCGCGACCGTTCAGGTCGCGGCCCGCCGATCTTTCCGATGTCCGCTCTCGCCCGCTCGCTGTTCCCGGTTCTCAACGTGCTCGGCGCGATCGTGGCGATGTTCGCGGTCGCCATGCTCGTGCCGCTGGCCTTTGCGTTCTTCGGCGACGACGCCGCGCTACCGGCCTACGACAACGCAATCCTGATCACGCTCGGCGCCGGCGGCCTGCTGTTCGCCGCCACGCGCCGTTTCAAGCGCGAACTGCAGCCGCGCGACGGCTTCCTGCTGGTCACGCTGGTGTGGACCGTGCTGCCGGCCTTCGCCACGCTGCCGCTGCTGTTCCATCTCCAGCACCTGAGTTTCACCGACGCCTACTTCGAGACCATGTCGGGCCTGACCACCACCGGCTCGACGGTGCTGACCGGCCTCGACGATCTGCCGCTGTCGATCAACGTGTGGCGCCACCTGCTGGTCTGGATTGGCGGCATGGGCATCCTGGTGCTGGCGGTGGCGATCCTGCCGCTGCTCGGCGTGGGCGGGGCGCAGGTGTTCAAGGCCGAGTCCACCGGTCCGCTGAAGGAGCAGAAGCTCACGCCGCGCATCCGCGAGACCGCCAAGGGCCTCTACGCGATCTACTTCGCACTGTCGCTGGTTTGCTTTCTGGCCTACGCGGCGGCCGGCATGAGCTGGCGCGACGCCTTCATGGTCATGTGTTCGACCATGGGGCTGGGCGGGTTTGCGCCGTACGACGCCAGCTTCGGCTACTGGAACTCGCAACGGATCGAGACCGTGGCGGTGATCTTCATGCTGCTGGCCGGATTCAACTTCTCGATGCACTTCCTGGCCTGGCGGCGGCGCTCGCTGTGGGTCTACGTGACCGACCCGGAGGGCAAGGCCTTCCTGCTCGTCACGCTGGGGGCGGTCGTGGTGATCGCCATCTTCCTGACCTGGAACCGCGTGTACGAGGACTTCGGCATCGCGTTCCGGCACGCGCTGTTCAACACGGTGTCGATTGCCACCACGACCGGCTATGCCAGCGTCGACTACAACCAGTGGCCGATCTTCGCGCCGGTGCTGATGCTGCTGCTGTGCTGCTTTGCGACCAGCGCCGGGTCCACCGGCGGCGGCATCAAGATGATCCGTGCGCTGATCCTGACCAAGCAGGCGCGACGCGAGTTCACCCGCATCCTGCATCCCCGGGTTGTCAACCCGGTGCAGGTGGGCGGGCAGGTCATCGAGAACAACGTGATTTTCGCGATCCTCGCGTTCATGCTGATCTACGGCGGCGCGGTCGTTGTCTGCACGATGCTGCTGTTGTTCTCCGGACTCGACGTGATCACCGCCTTCACCGCGGTGATCGCCAGCATCAACAACACCGGACCCGGCCTGAACCAGGTCGGGCCGGCCGCCAACTATGCGGGCCTGAACGACTTCGAGACCTGGGTCTGCGCGTTCGCGATGCTGATCGGCCGGCTCGAACTGATGTCGGTGCTTGTCCTTTTTACGCCGACGTTCTGGCGCAAGTGACCGCTCACTTGATAGGAATGGAATGGCATCCGATCACGTGGGCAGGCGCTTTCCAGCGTAGCGGGCCCAACCCGTGACAGTCGACCCGCCCACACTGACGCTGCGTTGCGCACGCGGCGCGGTCGCGCAGCAGGCCGCGCTCGATGCGTGGTTGGCCGCCTCGCCCGCCGCGCCGCGTGCCGTGATTGCCGAAGGCGCGCTGTGGCCGCTGCAGACGGGCGATGCCGAGATCGTGCAGCTGGCCGCCTGCCCCTGCTGCCTGGGCGCGGTCCCGTTGCGCGTCACGTTGACGCGGCTGTTGCGGCAGTCGCAGCCGCGCGCGCTGCTGGTGCTGCTGGCCTCGTCCGAGCACCTGCCGCGCCTGCGCCAGCAGATCGAAGGCGGCAGCTTCGGGCCGCTGCGGCTCGATCCGGCCGGCTAGGCCACGTCGAGTCGCGGTATTCCGGCGACCCGCGCACTTGAGATCGGCGGCAGCGCGCCGATATTCGGTCTGAGGATGTCAGACGTCCGTGCCGCGGCCGGTGCCGCGGCGGTGCGCTGATCCACGGATGCCCGCTGCCATGCAGATGATCTACAACAGTCCGCTGTTCTGTGTTGTCGAGTTTGCCGACGCCACGCCGGAAAACGGCCGGGCGCTGCGCGGATTCGAGATCGTCGACAAGTCGATGCGCCGCGAGATCTTCCTGCACGGCGCCGACGCCGAACGCTTTCGCGCCGATGTGGCGCAGATCATCGAGCAGGGCGAGCCCGACGTCGATGAATTCGACGCCTTCCTGAACCGCTACAGCGGCCTGATGTCGCAGCCGGTGACGCTGCACTGAGCGTCGGGCGCCATCGCGCGCAGGCCCCGCGCAAAGCGCATCGGGGCCGACCTCAGGCGGCCTGCCGGATCAGGTCGGCCGCCTTCTCCGCGATCATCACCGTCGGCGCACTGGTGTTGCCCGAGATCAGCGTCGGCATCACCGACGCATCGACCACGCGCAGGCCGTCCACACCGCGCACCCGCAAGTGCGGGTCGAGCACCGCGCGCTCGTCGCTGCCCATCCGGCAGGTGCCTACCGGGTGATAGATGGTGTCGGCGCGGCGCCGGATCGCATCGCGGATCTCGTCGTCGGTGATCACCTGGGCGTCGTACAGCTCGCGCGCGGTGTTGGCGCCATCGAACGGCGCGAACGCCGGTTGCGCGAAGATGCGCCGCACCAGCTTGTAGCCGCGCACCATTGTCTCCAGATCTTCACGGCTCGACAGGAAGCGCGGATCGATGCGCGGCGCCGTGCGCGCATCGGCGTCGGCCAGCGTCAGCTCGCCGCGGCTGCGCGGGCGCAGCGTGCAGGCGTGGCAGCTCATGCCGTGGCCCCAGTGCATCGTGCGGTTATGGTTGTCGACCATGCCGATCACGAAGTGCAACTGCAGGTCCGGCCGCGCCAGCCCCGGCAGCGTGCGCACGAAGGCGCCGGCCTCGGCGAAGTTCGACGCCACCACGCCGCGCCGCTCGCGCCGCCAGCGCTGGATCGCGCGCAGCAGCTTGAGGCCGCCGCGGAACGACAGTCCCAGCAGGTCGGTGTTGTCGACCCGGCGATTGATGATGATGTCGAGGTGATCCTGCAGGTTGCGGCCCACCTCGGGCGCATCGGCGATCACCGGTACACCAAGCGACTGCAGGTGCGCGCCCGGGCCGATGCCCGAGACCATCAGCAGTTGCGGCGATTGCAGCGCGCCGGCGCACACCAGCACCTCGCGCCGCGCTCGCAGCGTCCGCTCCACGCCGCCCTGCGCGAAACGCAACCCGGTGGCACGCCGACCGTCGAACAGGATCTGCAGCGCCCGCGCGTCGGTGAGGATCGACAGGTTGGGGCGGCCGCGCGCCGGGTCGAGATAGGCGCGCGCCACCGACCAGCGCTCGCCGTTTTTCTGCGTCACCTGATACCAGCCGGCGCCTTCCTGCACCGCGCCGCTGAAGTCGTCGTTGGCCGGCAGTCCGGCCTGCAATGCGGCCTCGATGAACAGCCGCGCGAACGGATGCGGCGAGCGCAGGTCGGCCACGTTGAGCGGGCCGCCGCGACCGTGCAGTTGCGGATCGATGCCATCGCGCTCGTTGTTCTCGGCGCGGATGAAGTAGGGCAGCACCTCATTCCATGACCAGCCGGTGGCGCCCAGCGCAGCCCAGTCGTCGTAGTCCTCGCGCTGGCCGCGCAGGTAGATCATCGCGTTGATCGCCGAGGAGCCACCCAGGCCGCGACCGCGCGGCTGATAGCCAATGCGGCCGTTCAGGCCCGGCTGCGGCACCGTCGAGAACGCCCAGTTGCAGGCATTGCGGCGCATGATGTGCACGGCCGCACCGGTCGGCGCGATGTTGAGCGCGCCGTCATTGCGGCCGCCGGCTTCGAGCAGCGCCACCGTCACCGACGGATCCTCGGACAGGCGGGCCGCCAGCGCGCAGCCGGCCGAGCCCGCGCCGATCACCAGATAGTCGAACTCCACAAGCTCCCCTTGAGTCGGCCGCGTACCTGCGCAGCCGACGCGCCCGGGCGCAGGCCCGGGCCAATGCGGTCATTGTCGCCAACGGCGGGAGTTCTTGGTTGGCCGATCAGCGGACCCGACTAGAGTTTCCGCTCTATGCCTGCGCTCGGCTCGCAGTGCAGCAATAGCCTTTCGCAGCGCTGCGCGCAGGCCGTCTTGCACTGGCCGTGGTGCTCAGTTTGGATAGTCGGCGCTGACGAACGCGTTGAGCTGATCAATCGTCTCGGCCTGCTGCTCGACCACCGCGCGCACCAGGTCGCCGATGCTCAGCACGCCCGCTACCGTGTTGCCGTCGAGCACCGGCAGGTGACGGATGCCCCTGGCGGTCATCACTTGCATGCATTCCGACAGCGTTGCCGTGACCGCGATGCTGATCGGCGGCGCCGACATGATCTGCTCGACCCGCGTCTCCTTCGAGGCAAGACCCTGCAGGATCACCTTGCGCGTGTAGTCGCGCTCCGAGATCACGCCGAGCAGGCGACCGTCGTCGATCACCAGCAACGCGCCGGCACGCTTGTCGGTCATGCGCGAGATCGCGTCGAACACCGTGTCCTGCGGGCCGATCGCGTGGATGGCGCGGCCCTTCTTTTCCAGCAGGCTGGCGGCGGTACCGCGCAGCGTGAGCGGGGTCTTGTTTGCCAGTTGCATGACGGCCTCCAGGGGCACAGCACGGTCCGAACTCTCGCGATTCATCGTAGCGATGCCGGTTGCGGGCGCAAGTCAGTTGAATGCGGGACGGTCGACGTTGCTGCCGGTCGCTGCGTCGGCGTGTCGGCCGCTCGGTCATTGCGGAACAGCCGCAGCACGATGCCCAGGTAGACCGGCAGCCCGAGGAAGCTGCCGGCGAACGCGATCACGGCCGGCAGCAGATGATCGGAGGCGACGACCGAGCGAAACACCAGCAGCTTGGCGAAGAAGCCCGGAAACGGCGGCAGGCCGGCCAGCGACAGCAGCGCGAAGGCCAGCAGCAGCGCCGCACCGGGGCGCGCGGCGAAGCCGGCGTCGAGCGCATCGAGCCGGTCGTCGGCGCGGCCTGCCAGCGCCGCGTAGCTGGCGCAGGCCAGGATCGTCATGGCCGCATACAGGCCGGCATACCAGGC